>NZ_JBFAKW010000028.1:0-85563 GCF_040655955.1 Streptomyces sp. NPDC050263
GTAGCTCCGCTACGAGGACTCTCGCCCGGCACACCGAGAGCACGCACCGAACGCCGCTCCTTCTCCCACGGAGATCCATCAGAAGCCCCCTAGGCGGACGGTGCTTCGGCGAGGTCTCCGAAGAGGTGCCGGACCGTGGAGCGGTAGTTGGCCTGTACGTGGTGCAGGGCGTGGGCGCGGGCGCGGTCGGGGTCGCCGGAGGCGATGGCGTCGTAGAGCTCCTGGTGTTCGGTGAGGAGTTGGGGCCATTCCTCGTTGCGTCGGGTGAGCCATTGCAGGCGGCCGGCGACCGGTTCCATGACGGAGATCAGCAGGGTGTTGCCGGCCATGGCGAGGAGGCGGTCGTGGAAGCGGGTGTTGATGTCGGTGATCGCCTCCGCGTCCCCGGCAGCGGTGGCGCTTGCCGCGCTTGTCAGCAGTTCGCGCAGCTCGGCGAGGGTTTCCGGGGTCGCCCGGGTGGCGGCCAGGCCTGCCGCGTACACCTCCAACGCCTCGCGCAGTTCGAAGAGTTCCTTGACGTCCGTGGGGCTCAGGGGCCGGACGACGGTGCGGCGCGGGGTCTCGAAGTGGACGAAGCCCTCGGCGACCAGGGCCCGGATGGCTTCCCGGACCGGGACTCGGGAGACGCCGAACCGGTCGGCCAGCTCGCGCTCGACGAGCCGGTCCCCGGGGCGGAGTCGGCCGGCGATGATCTCCTGCCGCAGGGTCCCGAGGACGCGCTCGCGCACCGCTCCGAGCGGTTCGATCTTCGTCATGTGGCCATCTTCGCCGATGCGAGGGGGCTTTTACGGAGCCGTAACGGGACGGACATCGGTCGGAACGCTTGACGGCGGGACCATGTCCGCAGTTTGGTATACCAAAAGACCCGGCCAGTAGTCCTCCTCCGTCCCCTTCCCAGGGAGGCCCCGTGTCCCTCGCCGACAGCGCCGAAGCCACCGACGCACCAGCGTTCGTCCCCGATCCCCGGCTCACCAACGAAGACCTCGCGCCCGCCGAGAAGCGGAACTGGAAGGTCTTCGACCTCTTCGCCCTGTGGATGTCGGACGTCCACAACCTCGGCAACTACACCTTCGCCGCCGGCCTGCTCGTCCTCGGCATGAACGTCTGGCAGGTCTTCACCTCCCTCCTCGTCGGCTTCGTGCTCATCTACGTCGGCATGAACTGGATGGGGAAGATCGGCCAGCGGCACGGCGTGCCCTTCCCGGTGGTCAGCCGCATCAGCTTCGGCGTCTGGGGCGCCAATATCCCGGCCCTGATCCGCGCCGTGATCGCCATCATGTGGTACGGCATCCAGACCTACCTCGCCTCCGTCGCCGTCAACGTGATGCTCTTGGCGGCCTGGCCGGGCCTGGAGTCCTGGACGCACAGCTCCTTCCTGGGCCTCGACGCGCTCGGCTGGATCTCCTTCGTGTCCCTGTGGCTGATCCAGGCGCTGATCATCAGCCAGGGCATGGAGTCGGTGCGCAAGTTCCAGGACTTCTGCGGCCCGGCGATCTGGCTGGTGATGATCGCGCTGGCGATCTGGGTCCTGTCCAAGGCAGGCTGGACCATCTCGCTCACCAGCACCCCGCACCCCGTCTCCGTGGGTGAGCAGTGGCGGCAGTGGTTCGGCGCGATCGGCCTGATCCTCGCCACCTACGGCACGCTGATGCTGAACTTCTGCGACTTCTCCCGCTTCGCCCCCGACTACAAGACCGTCCGCCGCGGCAACTTCTGGGGTCTGCCGCTCAACTCGACGGCGTTCGTGGTCGTTTCCGTGATCGTCACGGCCGGCTCGCTGGAGGTGTTCGGCGAGGCCATCACCGACCCGGCGGAGCTGGTCGCCAAGGTCGGCAACACCTGGGTGCTGGTCCTGGGCGCGCTCACCTTCGCCATCGCCACGATGGGCGTCAACATCGTCGCCAACTTCGTGTCGCCGGCGTACGACCTCGCCAACGTCTGGCCGCAGAAGATCACCTTCAGGGTGGGCGGCATGATCAGCACGGTCGCGGCCCTGGTGGTCACTCCGTGGAACCTGTTCTCCAACCCGACGGTCGTCAACTACTTCCTCGGCGGTCTCGGCGCCTTCCTCGGCCCGCTGTTCGGCGTGATCATGGTCGACTACTACTGGGTCAAGCGCGGCCGCGTCGACGTCAACGAGCTGTTCGACGCCACCCCCGGCTCCCGCTACTACTACCGCAAGGGCGTCAACCCCAAGGCGCTGTGGGCGTTCCTCCCCTCGGCCGCGGTCGCGGCGGTGCTCGCACTGGTGAAGACGTTCAGCGATGTGGCTCCCTACTCCTGGTTCATCGGGACGGCCCTCGGCGCCGGCGTCTATCTGCTGCTGTGCCGCAGTGAGCGGACGGCAGGATCCGTGGCCGCCGTCGAGAAGCCCGCGGAGGTCTGAGAAGCGTGCGCAGTGAGCGGAACGTGCGGATCGTCGTCACCAACTGCAACACCACGCGGGAGATGACCGAGGAGATCGTGCGAGGCGCCCGGGCCGCGGCCGGCCCGGGCACCGCCGTGACCGGGCTGACCCCCGGGTGGGGGCCCGAGTCCGCGGAGGGCTGGCTCGACAGCTACCTCTCCGCGGCGGCCGTCATGGACACGCTGCGGACCTACGACGGACCGCACTACGACGCCGTCGTCATGGCCGGCTTCGGCGAGCACGGACGTGAGGGCGTACGCGAGCTGGTGGACGTGCCCGTCGTCGACATCACCGAGGCCGCGGCGCATCTGGCCTGTCTGCTGGGGCGCCGGTACGGGGTCGTGACCACGCTGGAGCGGTCCTGCGGCCAGATCGAGGACAGCCTGGAGCTGGCCGGGGTGGGCCGCAACTGCGCCGCCGTCGTGGGCACCGGACTGGGCGTTCTCGACCTGGCCGACGCCGACCGCACGGAGACGGCCTTCCTTGCGGCCGCCGAACGGGCTCGGGAGGCGGGGGCCGAGGTGCTGGTGCTGGGCTGCGCCGGGATGACCGGACTGCAGCGCGTGGTGGGGGACAAGCTGGGCCTTCCGGTCGTGGACGGGGTGGGAGCCGCGGTGAAGCTGGCGGAGGCGCTGGTCGGGCTGGGGCTGAGCACCAGCCGGGTGGGCGGCTTCGCGAAGCCGGTGCCGAAGCGGAGGCTCTGGCGAGCGGAGTAGCGCGCGGCAGGTCGGTCGATCAAGGGGACTCCCCGTGTCCGTGGGCCCGTGGGGCGGGTGTCCGTGGGGCGGGTGCCTGTGGGGCGGGTGCCCGCGGGGCGCACTCCTTCAGGAACTCCTCGCTGCGCTCGGCCGCTTCGACCCGCTCGACGCGATAGAGGCGTAGCTGTGGTGCGGCCCGCGCGCGTGGATCGATGCCGAGCCGGTCCGGCGGCCCCAGCAATCGGTGCACCAGCGCGCCGGTCCAGCCCCGCATCCGCAGTCCCGCCAGCGACACATACCGCTGTCCGTCCTCCACGTACCGCTCCACGTGCCTGTCCAAGACCTGCTCCCCCTGACGCACTCCGGTCGTGACGCTCTGTGACGACATCTCCCATTGAAGCGCCCACCACTGACAATCGCCTCGCGCCGGAAACCGTTGGACAACCCCCGCCCTCGCTCACCAGGCTTCCTTTCATGCGGAGCAGGAGCAGACACCTCGGTCGTTTCACGGCGGCGGACTTCTTAGGGGCCACGCCGGAAGTCCCGGCGGGCCCCCGGAGGTCTGCCATGTCCCGAACCGTCCATCACGTCCGTCCACGACACCGCCGCCACCCCGCTGATCGGCCGTACGTACTCGCCGGCACGATTGTCGGCCACCTTCTCGGCGACCTTCGGTACAGCGCACAGGAACTGGCCCGTGCACGTCGTGAGCGGCGTCGCCCGGTCCCGGCTCCGCTGGTGCACGCGTTTCGCGCCCACACCTACCCCCGGAGCCTGAACGAGAAGGTCGACGGCCCGTACGAGTCCCGGGCGCGCGCCGCACTGTCGGTGTTCCGCTCGACCGCCCGCAACCGTCTTCGCGCCGCCCCGCCCGGCGCGCTCCTCTCCGTGGCCGAGGAACTGGACCACCCGCCCACCCGCCACCGCCACGGGAACCTGTGGGACTTCTGAACCGGAGTACGGAAACCGATGCCCTCCGCCCCCTCTCCCTCCGCACCCTCTCCCTCCCGCGCCGACGACGCCTTCCTCGGCGAGGTCACCGCCCGCCTGGCCGCCCTCCCCGCCGTGCGTGCCGTCGCGCTCGGCGGTTCACGCGCGCAGGGCACGCACCGTGCCGACAGCGACTGGGACCTGGCCGTCTACTACCGGGGGTCCTTCGACCCCGCCGACCTCCGCGCCCTCGGCTGGGAGGGCGAGGTGTCGGAGATCGGCGGGTGGGGCGGCGGCGTCTTCAACGGGGGCGCCTGGCTGACGATCGACGGGCGGCGGGTCGACGTGCACTACAGGGATCTCGACGTCGTCGAGCACGAGGTGGCGCAGGCGCAGGAGGGGCGGTTCCGGGTGGAGCCGCTGCTGTTCCATCTCGCGGGGATTCCGAGCTATCTGGTGGTCGCCGAGCTGGCGATCAACCAGGTGTTGAGCGGTGAGCTGCCGCGGCCCGCCCCGTACCCGGCGAAGCTGCGCCGAGCCGCGTGCGACCGCTGGCACGGAACGGCCCGCGCCACGCTCGCCTATGCCGGGGCCAACCACGCGTCGGCCGGCCGGCGTACCGAGCTCGCCGGCGCGCTCGCCGTGGCGGCGGCACAGGTGGGGCACGCGGTGCTGGCGGCTCGCGGGGAGTGGGTGACGAACGAGAAGCGGCTGCTGGAGCGGGCCGGACTGCGGGAGGTGGACGAGTTCGTCGCGCTCGTCGGGAGCGCCGGGGCCGACGGAGCCGGGGCAGCGCTGACGCGGACGGTCGAACAGGCCGAGTCGTTCTTCGCGGAGCGGGTGCGGGCGGCCCGGGCGTAGGCGGACAACCGGCGAATAACCGTTGGAGAAACGGGAGTCACCGTTGTTACGGTCCATCTCGTGGCGAAACTCAATCAGATCATCGCAGTCGAGAAGGGCATCAAGTCCAAGACTCACCAGGACCTGACCACGGCTCATCACGGACTGCAGAAGCCCGCGCTGCTGGCCGGCATCTCGCGGACCTACCAGCCCAAGGACGAGGAGGGTGAGCAGCTGCCGCCCGAGTCGACCCGGGTGCAGGTACAGGCCGAGGACGTGCTGCGGGAGACCGCGGCCACGCTGACCCGGCTGTTCGACGTGACCGCCACGAAGGACTGGGCCAACTGCGCCGCCCGAGCGGATGTGAAGGTGGACGGGCGGGTCCTCGTCGCCGAAGTCCCCGTGTCCTACCTGCTCTTCCTCGAGAAGCAGCTCGTCGACCTCACCGCCTTCGTGCGCAGGCTGCCGGTCCTCGACGCCTCCGAGGCCTGGGTGCAGGACCCGTCCACGGACGCCTGGAAGACCGAGCCGGTGCGGACGCTGCGCACCAAGAAGGTGCCCCGCAACCATGTGAAGGCGGAGGCGACCGACAAGCACCCGGCACAGGTCGAGGTGTACTACGAGGACGTGCCGGTCGGTTACTGGACGACCGTGAAGTTCTCCGGTGCCCTTCCGGCCCGCCGGGTCAACGAACTCCTGTCCCGTCTCGAGAAGTTGCAGCAGGCGGTGAAGTTCGCCCGAGAGGAGGCGAACGGCGTGGACGTCGTGGACCAGCGGGTGGGGGACGCCGTGTTCGGTTACCTCTTCGAGTAACCTTTCAGACCCCCCGGCCCGTTGCGGCCGGGGTGCGCGAGGAGCGCAAACTGAAGCTGAAGCTTGTCATGACGATCGATGAATCTCAGACTCTCGCTCCAGACTCAGCATTCGCCGCCGATCGCCGGATCGACCGGGCCCAGGCCCCCGGACGTCGAATTGCCGGTTCAAGTCCGGCCCGCGCAGCTCGATGCGCGGTGGTCCAAAGGCAGGACGCGACGACATTACGACTGACCTGGGTCCTCAAGCGGTCCGGTGTGCGACATGGGCGGCTCTTCAGGGGCCGGGGGCAGGCTACGCCCCCGGTCCCGCTCCCATTTCCGGTGCCGCGAACGGAATTGCGTTCATAAAGAACGCGTGTTTCGGGCGAAGCGTCACCTCGCCGAAACGCAAGCGTCCCCATCTCTCCAAGACCGCCCCCTACCGTGGACACCGCAGCTCACCGCTGACCCGCCCCGGCCGCCGTCGCCCGAAGGCACACCCCGCCCTCGTCACGACAGGAGCTTCGTGTCCCCGCGCCCGCACATTCCCGCTCGCGCATTCACCACCCTGCCGCCCTGGATCGCCCACGCCCTGCGCGCCCAGCGCGGGCCCGTCCCCTGGAGCGCGGTCACCCGCGGGGCGCTGGCCGCCGGACCGCTGCTGCTGGCCGCCGTCCTCGTCGACCGCACCGGCCTCGGGGTCGTCGCCGCCATCGCCGCCATGCTCGCCGGGATCAACGACCGGCCCGGCAGCCGACGGGCCTCCGTCCGGCGGCTCGGCGCGCCCGCGCTCGCGGGAGCGGGCGGGCTGCTCGTCGGGACGTACGCCGGGGACCAGGTCGGGGCCGTCGCGCTGACGGCCGTCCTCACCGGTCTGGGGCTCCTCGCCGGCGGGATGAGCGCCCTCGGGCCCGTAGCCTCGGGCGCGGGGACGCAGCTGCTGGTCGGCGCGGCGATCGGGGCCGGGATGCCGGTGCCGGAGTCGGGCTGGACCCGGGCCCTCGCCTTTCTCGCCGGGGCCGGGTGGCTGGTCGCGCTGCGGCTCGCGCTGCCCACGCCCGGCGCGATGACCGGCGACTTCCGGTTCGACGGGGAACGGGACGCGGTGGCCCGTGTGTACGACGCGGTCGCCGGGCTGCTCGACGCCTCCGGAACGCAGGCCGCCACCGCCCGCCGCGCCGCGCTCACCGCCGCCCTCGACCACGCCCAGGACGCCCTCGCCGGACCCCGGCTGCGGCGCTGCGCCAGCTCCGCGGCCGAACGGCGGCTGCACGGCCAGTACGCCGCCGCGCTGCCCCTCGCGGAGGCCGCGACCGCGCTCGCCTGGGCCGGGGAGTCCGTCGCCGCGCGGGCCTGCGCCGGGCCCCGCCGGCTCGCGGCCGCCGTCCGCGAGAACACGCACACCGGGCCGCTGCCCGCGCCCTCCCGGTCCGCTCCCGCGCTGCGCGCCCTGGACGACGCCCTGCTGCACGCGGCCGACGCCTTCGACCAGGGCGGCGGTGGCCACCTGCACACCCGTCGGCGCAGCGCCCGCGATCTGCTGCGCACCGCGTTCGGGGCGGGCGGGCGCGAGTACGGGCTCCGGGTCGCCCTCTCCTTCGGCGCCAGCGCCGCCGTCGCCCAGGCCCTCCTCCACTCCCACTGGTACGGGCAGCACACGCACTGGTACTGGCTGCCCGCCACCGCCGTGTTCCTGGTCAAGCCGGACCTGGGGCCGCTGGTGTCCCGGGTGCTGTGCCGGGCCGCCGGGACCGTGCTCGGGGCGTTGCTCTTCGCCGGCTTCGCCGCCGTGCTGCCCCGCCCCGAGGGGCTCGTGGCGCTGGTCGCCCTCTGTGGTGCGCTGATACCGGTCTCCACCCGGCACTTCGCCGCCCAGACCGCCGTCGTCACTGTGCTCGTGCTGTCCCTGGTGATGGTCGGCGGCGAGCCCCAGGCCTCCGTCAGCCGGATCGTGGAGACCCTGCTGGCCTGCGCGATCGTGCTGATCGTCGGGCACCTGCCGATGCCGGGGGAGCGGGGCGGACAGGTGCGCGCCCGGCTGGCCGCCGCGGCGGGCGCCGCGCACGCCTACCTCGCCCATGTCCTCGACGGCCCCGAGGACCGCGCCGCCCGCTGGACCCTGCGCCGCGAGGCCTACCGCACGCTCGCCGAGGCCCGTGCGGCCAGCGCCCTCGCCGCCCACGAACTGCCCGCCCTCGCCCGGCACACGGAGGGCACCGACGAGGTCGCCGCCGTCCTGGAACGGCTCCTCGACACGACCACCGCCTGCGCCGTCCACCTCGACGACACCGGCCGGCTCACCTCCCGGCACCGGCAGCGGCTCGCCGAACTCCTGGACGAACTCGCCGCCGGCCGGGAACGGGTGGGACTGCCGACGTCAGCGCCCACCCCGTCGGTCGCCGTCCACGCCGACGCCCACGCGGTACGGCAGGCCCGTTAGCCGATCCGCACCCACACCGGCGCGTGGTCCGACCCCGGCTCGTTCCTGCGGGTCGCCGGGTTCGCGCCCACCGACGGAAGCCGCAGCTCCGTCTCCGTCTGCGTCCCCGTGCCTGCCGCCGTCAGCCGGTGGACGAGGCGGTGGCTGGTCAGGATGTGGTCGATCAGCTCGCGGCGGCCGGAGTCGATCCGCGAGTGGCGCCGGTCGGCGGGGATCAGCGGGGCCACGTTCCACAGGCGGGCCGCGTCGCCCTTGTCGGGCGCTGTGAACCCGGGGGTGCCGAGCTCCGAGCCGGGCGGGCCCAGCAGGATCTGCGTGGTCGCCGCCTGCACCTCGTCGTTCAGGTCGCCCAGCACCGCCACGTCCCGCTCCCGGCCGTCGCCGGCCAGGAGGTCGTCGGCGAGCGCGCGCAGCGCCGTCGCCTCGGCGGCCCGACGATAGAGGGCGTAGGCGCCGTAGCGGGCCCGTTCGCCCTCGTCGTGCGGGAAGAAACGATCCCCCGGGTAGGACAGCAACTTGGACTTCAGATGTGCCACCGCGACGCGCAGCGGCCCGGCCTGCGTGGTCGTCTCCACCGCCAGGAAGCCGCGGCCCGTCTCGGCCGAGGTCGCCCTGGAGTCGTCCGTCTGCACGGGGCGCAGTACCGTCGGGTACGCGCGCGTGTCGGCCAGTATGTCCAGCGGCGTACGGCTGATCACCCCGACCCGGATGCCGCGGCCGTCGGGATGCGCGGACAGCGCGGCGTGCCAGGTGCCGCCCACCGTCTCCAGCAGGTCCGTCAGCGCCTCCGGCTCCCCGACCTCCTGCACGCCGAGCAGGCCCGGGTCGAGCGCGGTGACGACGGCGGCGAGCGCGGCGAGCTTCGTCTCGTACGCGGCCTTGTCCTTCGGGCCGAACGGCCCTCCGGGCCGGTACAGGTTCTCCAGGTTCCAGGTGCCGAGGAGCATGCCGGGATCCCTCCAGGAGGCGTCCCGGCCAGGGTGCCCGTCCGCCGGGATCGGCGACAGGTTCGGGACAGGATGCGGGCCACGGCTCACGCCGGGACACGACACCGCCGTACGTTGACGCAATGACGCCTTCTCCGACGCCCGTCCCGGGGCCGGCCCGAACCGCGGACCTCGTCATCACCGGCTGCACCGTCCTCACCCACGATCAGGACGAACGCGTCGTGTTCCGGGAGGACGCCGCGATCGTCGTCCGGGACGGGGTCGTGGACGACGTCACCGGCAGTGCCGAGGCGGCCGGGCTGCGCGCCGGTGAGCGCATCGACGCGCGCGGGCAGGTAGCGATGCCCGGGCTGGTCAACTGCCATACGCACGCCCCGATGGTGGCCCTGCGCGGGCTCGCCGAGGATCTGCCCACCGCGGAGTGGTTCAACGACGTCGTCTGGCCGGTGGAGTCCAACCTCACCGAGCAGGACGTGGCGTCGGGCGCGCGGCTGGCGTGCGCGGAGATGATCCGCGGCGGCGTCACCTGCTTCGCCGACCACTACTTCGCCATGGACGCGGTCGCCGCGGTCGTCGCCGAGTGCGGGATGCGCGCGCACCTGGGGCAGGCCTACTTCTCCTCCCAGGGCGATCGGGGCCGCGAGGAGTCACTGGAGTTCGCGCTGCGCCACCGCGGCGGCGCCGGCGGCCGCATCACCACTGCGCTCGCCCCGCACGCCCCCTACACCGTGGCCGACGCCGATCTCGCCGCCACCGCCGAACTCGCCCGCGCCCACGGCCTGCCCGTGCACCTGCACGCCGCCGAGAACCGCGACCAGACCGACACGAGCCTCGCCCGGCACGGGGTCACCCCCATCGAGGTCCTGGAGCGGACCGGCGTCCTCGACACGGACGTCCTCATCGCGCACGGCACCGGCATCCTGGAGCGCGACCTGCCCGTCCTCGCACGCGCGCGTGGCCGTACGGCCGTGGCGAGCGCGCCCCGCGGCTATCTCAAGTTCGGCTGGCCCACCACCACCCCCGTCCGCGCCCTGCGCGAGATCGGCGTGCCCGTCGGGCTCGCCACCGACGGGGCCGCCTCCAACAACTCCCTGGACGTGTGGGAGGCGATGGCGCTCACCGCCCTGGTCCAGAAGTCGACCACCGGCGACCCGCGCTGGCTGACCTCCCGACAGGCCCTGCACCACGCCACGCTCCAGAGCGCACAGGCCGTCGGACTCGCCGGACAGGTGGGCTCCATCGCTCCCGGGCGACGCGCCGACATCGTCCTCGTGGACCTCACCGGACCGCACACCCAGCCCGTCCACGACCTCGCCGCGACCCTGGTGCACAGCGCCCGCTCCTGCGATGTGCGCACCACGATCGTGGACGGACGGATCCTGATGCGCGACCGCGAGCTGCTGACGATCGACGTGCCGGAGGTCGTGGCGGAGCTCGGGGGGCGGATGCCCGCGCTCCTCGACCGCAGCCACGGCCGCCGCATCCAGGAGTACGACACATAGCCGGACCCGCACTTGAGGTCTGTCCGTACGCGAAAAACGTTCCGCGGCAGCGATGAGTTCCGCCGAGCCCGCCGGTCACCCCCTCGAACGGACCGTTGCACAGGAGGGGCAGCCATGGCGCAGCCGGAGCTTCCGGAGATCGTCTCGCGCGCGCGGTGGCGCGCGGCGCGCGAGGAACTGCTGGTCAAGGAGAAGGCGGTGACACGCGCGCGTGACGCGCTGAACGCCCAGCGGCGCGGGCTGCCCATGGTCGCGGTCGACACGGAGTACGTCTTCGAGGGCGGCGACGGCAAGGCGACCCTGCTCGACCTCTTCGAGGGGCGCGCGCAACTCGTCGTCCACCACTTCATGTTCGCGCCGGAGTGGGAGGCGGGCTGCCGCAGCTGCTCGGCGTTCCTGGACCAGATCGGCCACCTGGCGCACCTGAAGGCACGCGGTACCACGTTCGCCGCGGTGTCGCGGGCGCCGTATCCGAGGATCCTGCCGTTCAAGGCGCGGATGGGCTGGACGCTCCCCTGGTACTCGTCCTACGGCAGTGCCTTCAACGGCGACTTCGAGGTCACCCTGGAAGCGGAATCGCAGACGGGCGGCGGGGAGCTCGTCGAGCGGCCCGGGCTCAGCTGCTTCCTGCGGGAGGGCGACCGCGTCTTCCACACCTACTCGACGTACGAGCGCGGTCTCGACGGGCTGGGCTCGGCCACCAGCCTGCTGGATCTGACGGCCCTGGGACGGCAGGAGGAGTGGGAGGAGCCCAAGGGGCGGGTGTCGAGCCTCGGGGCGCCCGCGGGCAGTGCACGCGTGCGATATCACGACGAGTACGAGTTCTGACACGGAGAGTGCCCGAGACGTTCGTAAGGTGACCGGATTCTCACACTCTGCGTTGAACCCGTGTCAACTACGTCTCAGTCCCGCAACCGGGCGAGCCGTACGGCCTTCGAAGAGCGTTAACTCCTACAGGTGCGACGCTGATCGGAGGTGCGAGATGGTGAACGGGCGAACCGTGCTCCAGCGCTTTCCCGCAGGTGGGCCGCGTGGTTCGTGGCCCGCGGAGGAGTTCGCGCACGCGCGGCGCATGGAGGGGCTGCCCGCCGAGGTCGTCATGGACCTGGCCACGGACATGTTCCTGGTGGTCGTCCGGGGCGGCGACGCCGCGCGGTGAGCCGTCAGCCCGCCTGCGACGGGGCGGGCACGGACACCGGTACCGGCACGGGGACCGGCACCTGCGCGGCGAACTGCTCGGCCTGGAGCGCGTACAGCTCGGCGTAGACGCCACCGCTCGCCAACAGCTCGTCCGGGGTCCCGGACTCCACCAGCCGGCCCTGGTCCAGGACGTGCACCAGGTCCGCGTGCCGGACCGACGCCAGCCGATGGGTGATCAGAACCACCGTCTGGCCGCTGTCCGCCAGCGCGCGGATCTTCTCGAAGACCTCCAGCTCGGCCCGGGCGTCCAGCGCCGCCGTCGGCTCGTCCACGATCAGGATCCGCCCGCGCCGGTAGGCCGCCCGTGCGATGCCCAGGCGCTGCCACTGGCCGCCGGACAGCTCGTGACCGCCGCTGAAGTGCCGGGCGAGCAGGGTGTCCAGACCGCGCGGCAGGTCCGCGACCACCTCCTCGGCGCCCGCCTCGGCGATCGAGGCGGCCAGCCGCTCCTCGGTGAGCGGCGCGGCGGACCGGCCGATGGCGATGTTGACCCGGGCCGTGAACGGCCACCGCTTGAAGTCCTGCGCCACCATCGCGACGCGCTCGGCCAGTTGACGCCGGTCCGCGTCCGCCGCGTCCACGTCGTCCCACAGGATCCGCCCCCGGTCCGGCTTGTACAGCCCGGCCAGCAGCTTCACCAGGGTCGTCTTGCCGGACCCGTTCTCGCCGACGAGCGCGATGATCCGGCCGAGCGGGAGGGCGAGGGTGACGTCGTCCAGGGCGGGCCGCGCGGACTCGCCCGGGTAGCCGAACGTGACGTTCTCGAAGCGGATCTCGCGCGGATCCTCCGGAAGCGGCGCACCGCCCACCGGGATCGCCCGCTCGGCCGCCTCCACGTACAGCCGCTGGAGGTCGCCCACGAACAGGGCTTCCTCGTGCAGCTGGTTCACCTCCAGGACAAGGGTGTTCAGGCTCGCGGAACCGCTGCGGATCGCGATGACGGCCGTCCCCGCCACGGCCAGCGCCATGGTCCCGCTGAGCAGCAGCCCGCCGAGCGTGGCGTAGGTCGCCAGCGTCGCCAGGCCCGTCCAGGTCGCCGCGAACAGACCGGTGCGGGCCGCGAGCCGGGCCAGCCGGGCCTGTTCCGCCTCCGCCGTCTCCGACATCGCGCGAAAGTGCCGCAGCAGGAAGGGGCCGACCCCGTGGACGCGGATCTCGGGCGCCGACGCCGGCTCGGTGAGGAGACTGGCGATCAGGTGTCCCGCGCGCGCGTGCTGCACCCAGGTGTGGAAGGACTCGTAGCGGCGCCGGGCGTTCGTCAGGGCGCTCCAGGCGGACGGCAGCGTCATCGTCACCAGCAGCGGCAGCAGGAGCGGATGCAGGACGGTCAGCACGCCGGCCGCGGCGGCCAGCGAGATCATCGCGTTCACCACGCGCGCGCCGTAGCTGATCATCCTGCGGGCGGACTGCGCGCCGTACTGCGCGGTGTCCAGCAGTTTGTGGAAGGCGTGGTCCTCGATGGCGGCGAGCTCGACCGCGGCCGCCCGCTCCAGGTACAGCTCGGTCGCCACCCGCTCCACCTTGGGTTCGAGGCGCCCGGTGGCGTACGTCGACGCGGCCCGCAGCAGCGCTCCGACCAGCAGGACGGCGGCCATCACGGCCAGTGCGGGGGCGGCGTCGCGCAGCCGGTCCTCGATCGGGCCGGCGGCGATCAGTCGGCCCAGCACCGTGTTCATGGCGAGCAGACCGACCGCCTGGGCCACGCCCCGGGCGATCTCGGCGGACAGCACGACACGAGCGGCCCGCGGGTCGGCCTGCCGGGCGAGGCGGAGGCTGGCGGCGAGCAGGGACGGCAGCCGGGTCACCATGGCGCGGAAGTTCAGCTCCAGGAAGGCGTCCCGGTGCTGGTTCCAGCCCATGTCGTAGCGGAGCGGGCCACCGAAGAGCAGCCGCTCCGACTCCGACACGTCACGTTCGTCGGAGCCCTGTGGTTTCCGTGCTTTCCCCGCGTTGTCCGCCCTGTCCGTCCGCCGTGCCTGCCCCACAGTCAGCCTCCCGGTCGCGATCGTGGACGACGGCCACTATTGCGGGACGAGGCGCGTGCGGGCAGGGCGCAGGACGGGGGAGCCGGGGCGCGCGGGCGTGCGCCGGGGACGGCGTCGAAACCGCCTCGTGAAGGGCGGGCGGGGTCAGGCGCTGATCGGCCGTGACCAGGTGGGCGTCGTGCCCGTGAGCCGGCACAGCGCCAGGTAGAGGGGGATCGGCGGGGTGTACGGAAGCGTGCCGTCCGGTCGGTGGATGAGGCCGGGGACGTGCGGGGAGTCGGGCAGGAGCGCGCCCGTGGCGTAGCGCGCGGGGGCGGGCCACTCCAGCGCGTAGTCGGAGTCGGACGGCACCAGCCACCACCAGTGCGCCCGGTCGGCGTAGACGCAGCCCATGCGCGGCAGCCGCGGCATCAGCAGCGGGCCGAGGTGGGCGGGGGCGGAGACGGCGTCACAGCCCAGCGGGGCCGTCATGCCGTCGGGCACGGTTAGTCGGTGCGGCGCTCCGGGGGCCGGGGCGCCGCCCGGCCCGCGCCTGAGGCGGACGAGCGTGTCGAGGGTCAGCACCGGTGCGGGACCGGGCCTGGCGCTCATATGCGTCCCCGCTCGCGACCGTGCTCGAACGGCAGGGGGGCGGCGGAGCGGCCGGGCGTCCATCCGTTGCGGCCCTCGCGCCCGTCGGGCCCGAGGCGCCAGTCGGGCCCGTCATGGTCGGGGGCCCGGTGCCACTGGGGCGCCACCCGGGGGGACAGGCCGCCGGGTATGGAGGTGGGCTTGGCCATGGATCCGGGCGTGGGGTGCGGTCGGGGGACGGCCGAACCGGCCGGCCCGCGGTGACGCTGCTCGGCGTGCTCCTCCTCGTCGCCCGCGCCGTCGGCCGGTCCCGGCTTCGGCGGGGCGCCCCAGCCGAGGTCGTCACGGGGCGCGGCGGGGTCGAGGTGCGGAGCGGCGCGGTCGTCGTCGAGCTCGCCCGGCGTGTCGAGGGCCTCGCCGAGGCCGGCGTGCTGCGGTTCGACGGGGGTGGGCGGGGCGTCGGCCTGGCGGGGCAGGTCGGCCCAGACCAGCAGGCCGGGCCCGTGCTCCTGGGCGCCCCAGGCCTGACAGACGGCCTCGACGAGGAGCAGTCCCCTCCCGTGCTCCTCCTCGGGACGCTGCGGGGAGGGGTGCGGCTCACCCGGCGCGCAACCCTCGTCGCGCACGGCTATGCGGACCAGGTCGCCGCCGTCGTGCAGCTCGCAGACGACGACGTCGCTCGCGGTGTGCACGATCGCGTTGGTGACCAGCTCGGAGACGACCAGGACGGCGGTGTCGCAGGTGTCCTCGCACACCGACCAGCCGCTCAGCCGGGCCCTCGTCAGGCGTCTGGCCTGGGCGGGGGAACCCGGATGGGCGGCCAGTTCGAATCGGAACCGGCGCTCGGCAGCGGCCTGGTCGGGGCCTGCTCCCGCGCTGGCACCGAGACCCTGGGGGCGGCCTGCGGCGGCGTCTGTTCCTAAGGGCGCGGACGGAATCACGCTTGCCACTATCGCCCCGCCGTGAACACTTGGCAAGTGTCACTCTGAAAAATGCAGAGTGCTGTGTGACGCGGTGGAGGGCCGTGGCACACTGCTCGCAACAGCACGCAGGACGGCGCCAATTGGGATCACCGAAGATCCGTACCCATCCGTACAGATCTTCGACTCGGTCTTCGAGCGGCGCCGTAGGGCTGTCGGGATTCTTTCCGTGACCGGCCGGGTCGGGGCGCGCACAAGCCCCCGCGCGGCCGGCCGGGCTCTTCGTGGAGGTGGAGCGTGAGCGAACCGCGGTCCGCGCCGACGGTCGGACAGGTCGTCCTCGGTCGGCGCCTGCTGGACCTGCGGGAACGCGCCGGGCTCAAACGCGAGGAAGCCGCCCGCATCCTGCGCGTCGCGCCCGCCACGGTCCGCCGTATGGAGATGGCCGAGGTCAGCCTCAAGATCCCGTACCTCCAGCTGCTGCTGAAGGCCTACGGGGTCACCGACGAGGAGGCCGAGGGCTTCGTCCAGCTCGCCGAGGAGGCCAACAAGCCGGGCTGGTGGCAGCGGTTCCACGACGTTCTGCCGGGCTGGTTCTCCATGCACGTCAGCCTCGAGGGCGCCGCCGCCCTGATCCGCCAGTACGAGCCGCACTTCGTCCCCGGCCTGCTCCAGACCGTGGACTACGCCCGCGGCGTCCTGAAGTCCGGCGCCATCGGCCAGACCCGGCCGGAGGACATCGAGCGCCTCGTCGACCTGCGCATACAACGCCAGGATCTGCTCACTCGTCACGATGCGCCCCGGTTGTGGGTCGTCATGGACGAGACGGTGCTGCGCCGCCCGGTGGGCGGCCCGGAGGTGATGCGCGCGCAGATCGACAAACTGCTCGAGGCCGCGAAGCTGCCCCGTGTGACGCTCCAGATCGCCCCGTTCGACAGCGGGCCGCATCCGGGCACCTACGGGCCCTTCGTGCTGTTCCGATTCGCCATGCCGGAGCTTCCGGACATGGTCTACAGCGAGTACCTGACCGGCGCCGTGTACCTCGACGCCCGCACCGAGGTGGCGACCCACCTCGAGGTCATGGACCGCATGGCGGCGCAGGCCGCTACAGCACATCGCACGAAGGAGATCCTCCGGGGTCTCCGCAAGGAGTTGTGAATGAATCACATCAAGACCCAGTCCAGGCCGCGGATCCGCGCTCAGCGGATCTACAACGGCATGCCCGCCCGGGACCTGGGCAGCGAGGGCTGGCACAAGCCGTGGAGCGGCGGCAACGGAGGAAACTGCCTGGAAGCGATGAAGCTCGCCGACGGCCGGATCGCCGTCCGGCAGTCCACCGACCCCGACGGACCGGCGCTGATCTACACCACCGACGAGATGACGGCCTTCATCGAGGGAGCCAAGGCGGGGGAGGCCGACTTCCTGCTGTCCTGACCGGACCTGTTCTTTGTTTTTGGTACTGACGTTGTTCTGGAACTGACTTGATCACTAACCGCTGCGCATGCTTACGGAGTGCCTCATGACCGGGCAGGAACCCGCCGACGCCGCAAGGACGACTGTCCCGTCTGCGAGGCGATGGGCCGGCAGACGCTCGCCCTCGACCCGAGAGTGCCGGTGATGGCACGAGTCAACGGGCAGACCCTGGCCACGGAGAAGCTCAACCCGGCGGGTCTCCCGGGCTGCGGGGCGGTGGCCCGCAAGCCCTGAGACCGCTCTGGCGGGTCTGGCGGGCCGATCGGCGGCATCCGCTACATCCGGTTACACCCAGGACCGCATGCGCCGTGGGGCGTCCACCAGACGCCTCACGGCGACCACCGCGAGCCTCATCCGCAGGCAGGACTGCGCCGGGTGTTGTCCGGCGGCGGCAGCACCTGGCACAGCGCGTCCAGGGCCGCCGCGTACGCGTGCTCCGGCGGCGTCGCGTAACCGACGACGAGCCCGTCCTCCGCCGCCGGGTCCGTTGCCGTGCCCGCAGCCATGCCCGTCCCCGGGTGCCGGAAGGCGGCCAGGCCGTCCAGGGCGACGCCCTGCCAGGCGGCCGCCTTGAGCGCGGCCCGCTCGGTGCCGGGCGGCAGCCGCAGCACCGCGTGGAGCCCCGCCGCGACCCCGGTCACCTCGACGTGCGGGGCCTGTGCGGCGAGTGCCTCGACCAGTCGGTCCCGGCGCCCGCGGTAACGCTGCCGCATCCGCCGTACGTGACGGTCGTACGCCCCGGACCCGACGAGGTCGGCCAGGCTCAGCTGGTCCAGGACGCTCGCCCAGGCCTCCCGCTCGCCCTTGGCCGCGAGGACGCCGTCCACATACCGCTCGGGCAGCACCATCCACCCGAGTCGCAGCGCGGGCGACAGGCTCTTGCTCACCGAGCCGATGTAGATCACCCGCTCGGGATCGAGCCCCTGGAGCGCGCCGACGGGCTTGCGGTCGTAGCGGAACTCCCCGTCGTAGTCGTCCTCGACGATCACACCGCCACGCGCGCGTGCCCAGTCGATCACGGCGGCCCGGCGGCTCGCGTGCAGCGGCCCGCCGGTCGGGAACTGGTGCGCGGGCGTCAACAGCACCGCCCGCTCGCGCCCCAGCCGGTCCACGCGCGCCCCGTCGGCGTCCAGGGGGAGCGGAACCGTCCGCACCCCCGCCGCCGTCAGCAGCTCCCGGTGGAAGTCCAGCCCGTACGCCTCCACGGCCAGCGGACCGCGCAGCACCCCGCCGCCGGCCGGTCCGAACAGCAAGCGCAGCCCGTGCGCGAAACCGGAGCAGACCACGATCCGTTCCGGCTCGGTGCGCACTCCACGCGCGCGTGCCAGGTACTCGGTCAGGGCCTCGCGCAGCTCCCGGCGTCCGGCGGGGTCGCCGGGCCCGAACACCTCGCTGGGCGCCTGCTGGACCGCCCGCCGGTAGGAGGCCAGCCAGGCCGCGCGGGGGAACGCCGACGCGTCCGGAACGCCCTGCCGAAGGTCGTGCCGGGGGCCACGCGCGCGTAGCGGCGTTCTTACGGGCGTCCGCTCGGGGCGGCGCAGCGGTTCGGCGCGGTCGGCGACCCGGGTGCCCGAGCCCTGCCGGGCGGTCAGCCAGCCCTCCGCGACGAGCTCGGCGTACGCGTCGGCCACCGTGTTGCGGGCGACGCCGAGGTCGGCGGCCAGCGAACGGTACGGCGGCAGCCGGGTCCCCGGTGCGAGCCGCCCGCTGCGCACGGCCTCGCGCAACGCCCCGATGAGCGCGGCCCGACGCCCTCCCGGCCCGGCCAGCTCCAGATGCAGGTCGGCACCGATCCGCTCCGCGGAATTGACCCACGAATCCACCATGAAAATGCACTCTACAACGGGTCTCTTCGGCTCGTAGGTTAGTGGGGCATGACGACGAACGCGTACACGAACGCAGGCACCGACACCGACACCGACACCGGCACCGACACCGGCACCGACACCGACACCGACACCGGCACCGGCACCGGCACCGACACAGGCACCGGAATCACGAGCACCGCGGGGATGCCTCGCCTCGACTTCGGGAAGGCCGCCCCCAAGGCGTTCCGCGCCCTGGTCGGGTTCGACGCCGCCGCCCGTCAGGGCCTCGACCCGGCCCTCGTCGAACTGATCCAGATCCGCGCCTCCCACCTCAACCACTGCGCGTACTGCCTGCACATGCACACGAACGACGCCCGCAAGGCCGGCGAGAACGAGGACCGGCTGCACATGGTCGCCGTCTGGCGCGAGGCCCGGCACTTCTTCACCGAGCGGGAACAGGCGGCCCTGGCCCTGACGGAGGCGGTCACACTGGTGGCCGACGGAGGCGTCCCGGACGACGTCTACGCCGAGGCCGCCGCCCGGTTCGGCGAGCAGGAGCTGGCCCAGGTGCTGGCCCTGATCTGCACCATCAACACCTGGAACCGGGTGGCCCTGGCGACGGCGAAGGTGGCCGGGACGGACGAGCGCCGCTGAAACGGTCCGCCCCCTGCGCGTCCTGGCCCGGTGCGGGTTCTATACACCCATCGGTCGGTCGTACGGGCCGATGGGCGTCGGCAGCTGTGAACGTCCCGTCAGGCGACGGTCGACGGCCGCCGCCACCGCCCGTCCCTCCGCGATGGCCCACACGATCAGCGACTGCCCGCGTGCCGCGTCACCCGCGGCGAAGACGCCGGGGACGTTCGTCGCGAAGTCGGCGTCCCGCGCGATCGTGCCGCGGGGCTCCAGCGTCAGCCCGAGCTGCTCGACGAGCCCGTCCTCCCGGTCGGGCCCGGAGAAGCCGAGGGCGAGCAGCACGAGGTCGGCGGGGAGCGCCCGTGCGGTGCCCGCCACCGGCCGCCGCCGCGCGTCGACCTCGACGAGGTGCAGTGCCCGTACGTGCCCGGTGTCGTCGCCGGTGAAGCGGAGCGTGGACGCGGCGAAGAGCCGCGCGTCCGCGTCCGCCGCCGGCGCGGAGCGAAGATCGCGCGCCTCCTCGTGCGCCGCCGAGAGCCGGTAGATCTTCGGATACGTCGGCCAGGGGTCGCTGTCCTCGTCGCGCTCCACGCCGGGCTGCGCGTAGATGTCCAACTGGGTCACGGACGCGGCGCCCTCGCGCACCGCAGTGCCCAGACAGTCGGCCCCCGTGTCGCCGCCGCCGACGATCACGACGTGCCTTCCGGCGGCGGACATCGGGGACTTCGCGAGGTCTCCCTCGCACACCCGGTTGGCCAGCGGCAGATACTCCATCGCCTGCTGGATGCCGGTCAACTCCCGCCCCGGAACGTGCAGTTCCCGCCACTCGGTCGCCCCGGTGGCGATCACCACGGCGTCGTAGCGCGTCCGTAGATCCGCGGCCATCACGTCCCGCCCGATGGTGGTCGACGTACGGAACTTCGTGCCCTCGGCCCGCATCTGCTCGATCCGGCGCTCCAGATGGCGCTTCTCCATCTTGAACTCGGGGATTCCGTACCGCATCAGCCCGCCGGCCCGGTCGTCCTTCTCGTAGACGGCGACCGTGTGCCCGGCCCGGGTCAGCTGCTGTGCCGCGGCCAGCCCGGTGGGCCCGGAGCCGATCACCGCCACCGTCTTCCCGGACAGCCGGTCCGGCGGCCGCGGCGGCGTGAGACCGTCGGCCCAGGCCCGGTCGGCTATGGCGACCTCGACGTTCTTGATGGTGACGGCGGGCTGGTTGATGGCGAGGACGCACCCGGCCTCGCAGGGCGCCGGACACAACCGGCCGGTGAACTCGGGGAAGTTGTTCGTCGCGTGCAGCCGGTCGCTCGCCGCCCGCCAGTCCTCCCGCGACACCAGGTCGTTCCACTCCGGGATCAGATTTCCGAGCGGACAGGCGTCGTGACAGAACGGTATGCCGCAGTCCATGCACCGGTCGGCCTGTCTGCTGATCAGGGGCAGCAGCGCGCCCGGGACGTAGACCTCGTCCCAGTCCCGGACCCGCTCCTCGACCGGCCGGCGGGGCCAGTCCTGGCGGGGTGTGGTCATGAATCCCTTGGGATCGGCCATGGGCGTGTCCCTCGCCTACGCGTACGACAGGCCGAGCGTCATCGGGCGGCACTCTTTCGGCCACGATACGTCCCGTGGGCCGCCCCCGCAGAGTGGGCGACAGCGCTTTCCCGAACGTCAGACCACGGCCAGCATGTACGCGAGCGCCGACGCCGTGCATGCGGCCGTGCGCACGTGGTTCCACCTCGTCCACTCACGCACATAGGTCGGCCAGTACGTGACGGCCTCCGGCGTGCCCGGTTCCAGCTTCATCAGCGCGTCGTTGCGCGGCACGTTCGCCATCACGGTCACGCCGAACGAGCCGCACAGGTACAGCCCGCTGCCCAGCAGCAGGTGAACCGTCCCGTGGTCCGGCCACAGCACGAACGTCACCACGGCGATCACCAGACACAGCGCCGCCGCGCCGAGGAACAGCGCCATGAACGCCGGCGCCATCGCCGAGGAGTTGATCGCCTTCATCGCCGCCACGCCCTGCGCCGGCGGCAGCGCGGCGAGCCCGCGCATCACCAGGATCGAGAAGGCACAGAAGACTCCGGCCATCAGGCCCGTCACCACGGCGCCCAGGATCGCGAGCACCAGATACGGTCCATCGATCATGACAACGTCAACTCCCACCCGTCGAGCGGAGATCTTGCCCCGTACCGTCCGTCACCTCAAGTGAAATCCCTTTCATGATCGGTGACCATGGCCGATTCATGATCGGTGACCATGGCCGAAACGCGCGTCGGCATGCGCGGACGTCGCGGCCCCTAGGCGACGGACCCGTCCCGCCACATCCGTAGCCGTGCCTCCACGTCCGCCGCGATCCGGCGGCGTGCCTCGTGCCGCGGCACGCCGCTCATCAGCAGCCGGTCGTACGGCGTGTCCAGATGCCGTACGGACGCCACGACCGCGGAGACGACCGGTCCCTCGGCCAGCGCCCGGCCGGCGGCGCTGCGCCCGACCCGGCCACTGCCCCGGAGCGAGGCGTGCGCGGCGATCCCCTGCGCCCGGTCCTGCGGGCAGCGGGGAAACAGCCGCAGTATCTCCGCGGCGAACGCCTCCGCGAACCGCAGGTCCTGTGCCGCCCGCCGCCCGGCGTCCCGCACCCGGCGCCGCCGTCGTGCCTCGGCGTCCGCCAGGCACCGCTCCTCGGCCCGTCGGAGCCCTGCCTCCTCGACGAGGACGCCCTGCCGCTCGTAACGGCTCTTGCGTCGGTTGAACCGGACCACCACCGCGGACAGCCCGCTCTCCTCCTGCGATCTGCGGGTCAGCGCCGTGTCACCGCGCGGCAGGAACACCAGGTGCCCCAGATCGGCGCAGTCGAGGCAGCGCGGCGCGGCGTCCTCGAGGATCAGCATCGACAGCGGCCCGCGACGACACCCGGCGCAGTGCTTCCGCCGAAGCGGCTGGACGACGAGAAGCCCGTATCGGGGCGGTGGGGAGGGAGAAGCGGGGAGGGCTGCGGTTGCCATACGGGCTTCATTCCCCCTGGTGGGCACGTCGGCACCTGGTCATCGTCCGGTGTCCTCCGCTCTGTTCGCCGCCTGGTTCGTCACCTGGCGCATGATGAACGGTGTGCGACTCGAAGCGATCACCTGGGAACGGCTCGGCGACCTCCTCGCCCAGCGGCTGCTCGACCTGAAGCCGGACGACGGCAGCCCCTGGCCGCGGATCGCCTTCGACGGCGCCCCCGCGGCCCGTCCCGGAGACCTCGCCGAGCGTGTCGCCGAGGCGCTGCGCACCCGCGGGCGTCCCTCCCGTGTCGTGGACACGCACGGCTTCCTGCGTCCCGCCTCCCTCCGCCTGGAGTACGGCCGTCACGACGTGGAGGCCTACTACGACGGCTGGTTCGACACCGGCGCCCTGTGGCGCGAGGTGTTCAACCCCCTCGAACCGGACGGCGACGGATGCATACTGCCCGACCTCCGGGACCCCGTCACCGATCGCGCCACCCGCAGCTCCTACGTCCCACTCCCGCCCGGCGGCTTCCTGTTGCTGCACGGGCCGCTGCTGCTGCGGCACTGGTTCCCGTTCGACTTCACCGTCCATGTCCTCCTCTCCCCGGCCGCCCTGCGCCGGCGCACCCCCGAAGCCGACCACTGGACGCTGCCCGCCTTCGAGCGCTACGCCCAGGAGACCGATCCGGCCGCCACGGCCGATGTCGTCGTCCGCGCGGACGACCCTCGCCACCCGGCCTGGGGTGGCTGATTTCAGCCGGTGCCATGCGCTTTTAAATGCACGTGCATGTAAGTAGGGTGGCGGGCATGTCGATCTCCGTTCCCTTCTCCGATTCCGTCCGCGCTCTCCTCGACGGCAAGAACTTCGCCGGCGTCGCCACCCTCGGCCCCGGCGGAGCCCCGCAGAACTCCGTGGTCTGGATCAAGCGAGAGGGCGACGCCGTCCTCTTCTCCTCCACCGACGGCCGTCAGAAGGTGCGCAACCTCCGTCGTGACGCCCGCGTCAGCCTCTCGGTCTTCGATCTCGCCAACCCCTATACGTCGGTCGAGATCCGCGGCCTCGCCGAGATCCTCCCGGACCCGGACAAACGGCTCCCGCACGAGCTGTCGCACAAATACCTCGGCATCGACCCGCCCGCGGAGAAGGACGACGAGGTCCGTCTGATCATCCGGGTCGTCCCGCAGAAGATCGTGGGCTTCTCCGCCTGAGCCGGAACCGCTTGCGGCGGTCCGGCGAGACCCCGCGTACCGCTCCGGTCCCGGCGTGGACTTCCGGGTGCGGGCGCCCGGTGGCGCGGCGAGAATGTAGGGTGCCGGGACTAGGGGGCCACCCGCGCCGCGCCGGCCGTCCGGCACCGGGAGGTACTTCATGACCACCGCCTCAGACATCATGCACCGGGGCGCTCAGTGGATCCCCGCGCACGAGACCCTCGACCGCGCCGCCCAGCTGATGCGCGACCTGAACGTCGGGGCGCTGCCGATCAGCGACCAGGACGAGCGGCTCTGCGGCATCCTCACCGACCGGGACATCGTCGTCGGCTGTGTGGCCATGGGCCATGACCCCGCCAAGGTCACCGCCGGCGAGATGGCCCAGGGCACCCCACGCTGGATCGACGCGGACGCCGACGTCGGCGAGGTGCTCCAGGAGATGCAGGACCACCAGATCCGCCGGCTGCCCGTCATCGAGAACAAGCGCCTCGTGGGCATGATCAGCGAGGCCGACCTGGCCCGGCACCTGACCGAGGACCAGATCGCCACCTGGGCCGAGAACGTCTACGCCAGGACCGGACCCGCCCGCCACTGACCGCCGCCACCGGCAGCGGCGGGAAGCGGCCAGGAGCAGCCGCCACCGGCCGCCCCGACGGTCCGCCGCCACGGGCGCGGTCGCTCAGAGCCAGCCGTTGCGCCGGAAGCCGCGGTACAGGACCCAGCAGGCCACGGATATCAACCCGATGACCAGGGGATAGCCGAACCTCCAGTGCAGTTCCGGCATGTTGTCGAAGTTCATGCCGTACACGCCGCAGACCATCGTCGGCACGGCGATCACCGCGGCCCATGCCGTGATCTTCCGCATGTCCTCGTTCTGCGCGACCGTGACCTGCGCCAGATGCGCCTGGAGGATCGAGTTGAGCAGTTCGTCGAAGGCGGCGATCTGCTCCGTGGCCCGCAGCAGATGGTCGGAGACGTCCCGGAAGTAGGCCTGTATCTCCGGATCGACCACCCGGACCGGCCGGTCCGCGAGGTCCAGCAGCGGACGGCCGAGCGGCACCACCGCCCGCTTCAGCTCCAGGAGTTCACGCTTGAGCTGGTAGATGCGTCCGGGGTCCGCCCGTGCGCCGTTCGCCGCGAACACGTCCGTCTCGACCTGGTCGATGTCCGCCTGCACCGAGTCGATGACGTTGAGGTAGTCGTCGACCACGTGGTCCGCGATCGCGTGCAGCACCGCCGACGGGCCCTTCGCCAGCTGGGAGGCGTCGGACTCCAGCTCCTCGCGCAACGGACCGAGCGAGCCGTGCCGCCCATGGCGCACCGTGATCACGAAGTCCCGGCCGACGAACACCATGATCTCGCCGGTGTTGACCACCTCGCTCGTCGCCGTGAGCTCCTCGTGCTCGACGTAGCAGACCGTCTTGAACACCGCGAACAAGGTCTCGCCGTACCGTTCGACCTTCGGCCGCTGATGGGCCTCGACGGCGTCCTCCACCGCCAGCGGATGCAGTTCGAAGAGCTCGGCGATGCCCGCGAACTCGTCGTTCGTCGGTTCGTGCAGCCCGAGCCACACGAAACCGTGGCCGTTCTTGCGCACCCGTTCCACGGTGTCGACCAGATCCCCGCCGCGCGGGGCCCGGACGCCGTCCTGGTACGTCACGCAGTTCACGACCGAGGACCCCAGCGGGGATCGTGCGTGGTGGCTCAGGTCGACCCGCGGCAGCCGCCGGGACAACCGGGCCACCCTGCGCAGGCCGCCGACCCTTCCGAGGCCGGTGACCTTCCGCAGATTCCCTGCCATGGTCATCTGGGACTCCTTGTGTGGATCTCCTCGCGCCGCAATTTTTGCGCCCTGGCGCGCCAGTCTGCCAGGCCGGCGTATGTCCTGGGTAAGCCTGTGGAAACGGAAGGTTCCGTTTTGTTCCCGCCTGTGGACGACGGGACTTCGCACTGCTCAAGAGACTGCCGCACGCCTTTCCCGGCACGGATCCCGGCCGCGTCGACCACGTCCGGCAAGCGGGACTACTGGGATGATCGCGGCATGACGCGATCCGACGGGTACCTCCTCGACAACCGGCAGCCCGAGGCGGGGGAACGCTTCGACGCCTTCGCCGCTCTCTTCGACCCCACCACGTTCCGCCACCTCGAAGGGCTCGGGATCGGCCCCGGCTGGCGGTGCTGGGAGGCCGGCGCCGGCGGCACCTCCGTGGTGTCCTGGCTGGCGAAGAAGGTCGGCCCGACGGGCAAGGTTCTCGCGACCGACATCGACACCTCCCGGCTGACGTCGGTCGCCCGCCCGCCGGTCGAGGTACGCGTCCACGACCTCGGCGCGGACGAGCCGCCGATGGAGGGCTTCGATCTGATCCACGCCCGACTCGTCCTGGTCCATGTCCCGGACCGGGAGCGGGCGTTGAGGTCGATGGTCAAGGCCCTGCGCCCCGGCGGACGGCTCTTCGTCGAGGACGCCGACCCCGCCCTGCAGCCCCTGCTCTGCCCCGACGAGCACGGCCCCGAACAGCAGCTGGCGAACCGTCTGCGGCACGGTTTCCGCAAGCTCCTCGCCGACCGCGGCGCCGACCTCTCCTACGGCCGCAAGCTCCCTCGGCTGCTCCGCGAGGCCGGACTGCGTCGGGTCGAGGCCGACGCCTGCTTCCCCATCACCTCGCCCGCCTGCGCCGCGCTGGAGTCCGCGACGGTCCGCCAGATCCGCGCCGAACTCGTCGGGGCGGGCCTCGCGAGCGACGAGGACATCGACCGGCACCTGGCGAACGTCGCCTCCGGAAGCATGGACCTGGCGACGGCGCCGATGATCTCGGCATGGGGGCGAAAGGGGTAGGAGGGGCCGGCTCCCGCCCCCTCAGCCGGCGTGGGCGGGGTGAGTCGTCGACGCCGGGTCGTCGTCCCCCGACGCGGCCGGTCTGCCGCCGACGCGTTCCACCGCCCGAGCCCCCGCCCGGCACCCCTCCGCCGCCGCGGCCCGGGCATCGGCCCCCGCGAGCAGCGCGGCGAGGAACGCTCCCGTGAAGGCGTCGCCCGCGCCCGTGGTGTCCCGGGGGCGCGCCGGAGCGGCGGGTACGTGGGCGAGCACGCGGCCGTTCCGGGCCACCAGCGCACCGTCCGCCCCCTGCTTGGCCACCACCAGCGGGACCTGCCGGCTCAGCTCGGCCGCCGCGTCCGCTCCGTCGAGCAGCCCGGTGAGCAGACAGGCCTCGTCGCGGCTGGGCAGCAGCACGTCCACCCCCTTCACCAGGGTCAGGAAACGCTCGACGCCCAGGTCCACCAGAAAGCCCGCCGACGCCGGATCCAGGCTCACCGGCACACCACGCGCGCGTGCCGACGCCGACGCGGTACGCACGAGCGCCCGCCCGGACTCCGAGAACAGCAGGTAGCCCGACAGATGCAGCCGACCGACCCCGTCCAGGAGGGCCTCCGACCAGTCGTCGGGTTCGAACCGCAGGGCCGCGCCGCTGTCCGTGAGGAACGTCCGTTCGGCCGCGGCGTCCGTGTCGACCAGGCAGATCACCGTCCCGGTCGCCACCTGCGGGTCGACCACGAGACGGGGCCGCACCCCGCAGGCGGTCAGCTCCCGTTCGTGCCAGGCCGCCGACTCCGCGCCCACCCGGCCGAGCAGCCGTACGTCCGCACACCCCCAGTGGGCCGCCCAGCACGCCACGTTGGCGCCCGCGCCGCCCGGCAGGGTGCGGATCACCGAGGCCGTGTCCGTCCCCGAGGCCAGCGGCCCCCGATGCCGCGCGATGACGTCCGTCACGACGTCCCCGACGACCAGCAGCGCCCGGCCGCCCTCCGCGCCCCCGCCGGCCGAGCCTCCGTCGTCGGGTCGCCCGGTGCCGTCGGGCCGCCCGGTCATGCCTCGGCCCACGCCGTCGCGATGTCCGCCGCCAGGCGTACGTTGCCGCGCACCGCCGCCAGATTGGCGCTCAGGGACGCGCCGTCGGTGTGCCGGACGAGATGGTCGAGCAGGAACGGCGTGACGCCCTGGCCGCTGACGCCGGCCTCCTCGCACGCGTGCAGGGCGTCGGCGAGCACACGCGTGTGCAGCTCCGGATCCAGCTGCTCCTCCTCGGGCACCGGGTTGGCGACGATCAGCGCCGACTCGGGCGACCCGAGCGCGTCCTGGGCCCGCATCACGTCGGCCACCTGCTGAGGGGTCGCCAACGTCCAGTCCACGGGATGGCCCGAGTCGGACAGATAGAACCCGGGGAAGCGGTCGGTGCCGTACCCGGCGACCGAGACTCCCAGCGTCTCCAGCCGTTGCAGGGTCGCCGGCACGTCCAGGATCGACTTGACCCCCGCGCACACCACCGTGATCCGGGTGCTCGCCAGCAGCCCCAGGTCGGCCGACTCGTCCTGGGTGACCGTCCACTCCCGGTGCACCCCGCCGAGCCCGCCCGTCGCGAAGACCCGTACACCCGCCAGCGCCGCCAGCAGCGCCGTCGCCGACACCGTGGTCGCCCCGCTCGCCCCCGCGGCCACCGCCAGCGGCAGATCGCGATGGCCCAGCTTGCGGAACCCGTCCTCGTTGGCGACCCGCTCCAGCTGCCCCTTGTCCAGGCCCACATGGGGCCGTCCGTCCAGCACGGCGATCGTCGCCGGCACGGCGCCCTGCGCGCGCACGACCTCCTCCAGCTCCAGCGCCACCTGGAGGTTGCGCGGGCGGGGCAGCCCGTGCGAGATGATCGTGGACTCCAGGGCCACCACGGGTCGACGCGCGTCGACCGCGTCCCACACCTCTTCCGACACCACCAGCACCACGCGCCCGCCTCCTGTTCGTCGGTCTCCCCTCATCTCTGGCAGGCGGCGCGCCCGGTCAAACCCTTGCGGCCTGTGGGGGACGACACCAGCCTGGGAGGCATGACCGATGACACGACAACCGGCACGACACGCCTCGACCACGTCGTCCTCTGGGTGCGCGACCCGATCGCCGCCGTCGACTTCTACGAGAAGGCCGTCGGCCTGGAGCCGGTGCGGCTCCCGGAGTTCGCCGTCGGCGAAGAACCCTTTCCCTCCGTACGCGTCAACGAGGAGGCCCTGCTCGACCTCATGCCGTTGTCGATGGCGGAGCGCATGAAGATGCTCCCCGGCGCCGCCGACAGCTGCGGACACCCCGTGAACCACGTCTGCCTCGCCCTCCCACAAGGCGACTTCGACGCCCTCCGCACCCGCCTGGAGGAGCGCGCCGTCCCCGTCTCGGACGTCTCGCACGGCTCCTTCGGCGCCCGCGGCGAGGCCGAGCGCAGCTTCTACTTCCGCGACCCGGACGGCAACGTCATCGAGGCACGGCACTACGACTGACGCATACCGGTCGGGCTGTCGGCGGCAGCCGTCCCGTTCCCTTCTTCGTTCCCTTCTTCGCTCCCCTTTCCGTTCCTGCGGCCCCTGGTGCGGGTGAGCAGCACCAGGGCGGCCAGCGGGACGAGCAGACCCGCCGCGGCGACGTTGAGCCACGCGTAGCTCGCCTGTGCGACCACGAGCCCGGCGACCGCTCCGCCGACGCCTGCCGCGGTGTTCATGGTGAGGTCCGAGAGCCCCTGGGCGGCGGCCCGCGCGGACTGCGGCACCGCGTCCGTGAGCAGCGCGGAACCGGACACCAGCCCTGCCGACCAGCCCAGGCCGAGCACGAACAGCCCGGCCGCGATCTGTCCGTGGCTGTCGCCGGCGGTCCCCGCCAGGAACAGCGCGACGGCCAGCAGCCCCGCCGCGAGCCCCGTCACCGCCAGCCGCCCCACCCGGTCCGCGAGCCGGCCCATCAGCGGCGCGAACGCGTACATGCCCGCGATGTGCCCACTGATGACCAGCCCGATCAGATCGATGCCCGCGCCGTGGTGGGCGAGGTCGACCGGGGTCATCGACATGACCGAGACCATCGCCGTGTGCGACACGGTCACCGTCACCAGCGCCAACCGCGCGCGGGGCGAGGCGGCGACGGCCGCCAGCCCGGCGCGCAGGGAACGGGCCTGCGGGGACCGCTCCTCCTCCGGCGCGAGCGCGCGAGCCGTCAGCAACGGGTCGGGGCGCAGCAGCACACCCACCACGACCGCCGATACGACGAAGATCCCGGCCGCCCACAGGAACGGGCCCGCGGTGGCGGGTATCCCGAGCCCGGCGACGCTCCGGCCGGCGGGCGCGGCGATGTTCGGGCCCACGACCGCGCCCAG
This sequence comes from Streptomyces sp. NPDC050263, assembly GCF_040655955.1. Lineage (NCBI taxonomy): Bacteria > Bacillati > Actinomycetota > Actinomycetes > Kitasatosporales > Streptomycetaceae > Streptomyces > Streptomyces sp. NPDC050263. The sequence goes on from NZ_JBFAKW010000028.1 coordinate 29,520, forward strand.
GGTCGTCGCCCACACCACGTTCGAGATGGCCCGGGCCCGGCGGTGCGGCTCGGCCAGGTCCGCCGCGGCGAACCGGGCCTGGAGGTTCGCCGAGGAGGCCGCGCCGAAGGCGGCCAGGCCGCACAGCAACAGCGGAAAGCTGCCGACCCGCGCCGCCACCACGACGACACCGGCGCCCAGGGCGCCCACCAGATAGGCGAGCACCAACCCCGGCCGCCGCCCGCGCGCGGTCATCAGCGCGGCCATCGGCATCGACAGCACGGCCGTGCCGGTGACGGTCGCGGTGGGCGCGAGCCCGGACAGCGCGTCGGTACCGCTGATCTGCCGGGCCAGTACGGTGGCCAGCGCGATGCCGGTGGCGACGCCGAGCCCGCCGAGGATCTGGCTTGCGACCAGCACCGCGGTCGTCCGCCGCCGCAGGGCGGGCAGAAGAGCGGCGTCGACGGGCTGGACGGCGGCGCGCTCGACGCCGGTCACGGCGCGTGCCTGACCGCTGCGGGGCCGTGCCGGCGTACGAGGAATGTGGTCACCGGCGCAGTCTCCCCCCTGTGGTCCACGCCGCCCAGACCCCCTGCGGAAGCGGAGCAGGACCGCGCTCAGAGCGGCTCAGGACCGGCGTCCGGAATTCAGAACAGCGGCTCGGGCAGGACCCCTTCCAGAGCGAGCAGCTTCCGCTTGGTCTCCAGACCGCCGCCGAAGCCGCCGATGCCGCCGTCCCTCTCGACCACCCGGTGGCAGGGCACGACGACCGGCAGGGGATTGGAACCCATCGCCACGCCCACCGCCTGCGCCGCCCCCGGCTGCCCCACCCGCCCGGCCAGATCGCCGTAGCCGACGACCGCCCCGTACGGGACGCCGGACGCCAGCTCGCGCAGCACCTGCCGGTTGAAACCCGAGATCAAGGACCAGTCCAACGGCAGCTCGAAGTCGCGCCGCTCACCCGCGAAGTAGGCCTTGACCTGCCGTATCGCCTCGGCCAGCAAGGGGGAGTCGGGCGCTTCGACGGGCTCCGTGCCCAGCCGGCCCGCGAGTCGGTCGAGCGTCTTCTCGCGCACCGCGTCGGTGGCGTGGAACACGACGTTGAGCAGACCCTCGGGGGTCGCCGCCAGCAGCAGCGGACCGATGTCGGTGCCGACGACGGTCCACACGACCTGCTGCTCGTACTGCCCATGGCTGTCCATGCGTCCACCGTACGACCCGCCACTGACAACGCCCCGGGGCCGCCGCCGCGCACGGGGACGTCAGTACCCGTACAGGGCTCGCCGCACCACGTCGGGCTTGTTGGTGATGATGCCGTCGACGCGGTACCCGGCGACGGTCCGTGCGGTCGCGGCGTCGTCGACGGTCCAGGCGTGGACCTCCATCGGCGTGCCGTGCGGTCCGGTGAGCGCGTGCACGGCGGAGACGTACTCCTCGGACAGGGAGGCGTACGACGGATTGATCATGTCGGCGAAGTCCGTGTACCGGCGCAGGTCCGCGACGGCGGGCGCACCGAGCAGACCGGTCCGCACCCCCGGCTTCGACGCGTGCACGATCCGCAGACAGTCGGCGCTGAAGCTCTGCACGATCAGCCGGTCGGCGAGATGCCGCCCGTCCAGCCAGCCCTCGTTGCTCAGCAGCTTCAGGGTCTGCTGCTCGATACCCGGATACAGCTCGGGGTTCTTGACCTCCAGGAGCAGCTTCTGGTGGTTGCGCTCGACCCGGTCGACGTACTCCTCCAGCGTCGGCACGCGCGCGCCCGCGTACGCGACGCCGAACCAGCTTCCCGCGTCGAGCCGTGCGATCTCGGCCGCAGTGAAGTCCCTCACCTTCCAGGGAGCACGGCCGGGAAAGACCACCTCGGCGTCGGTCGTACGGCGGAGACTGTCGTCGTGGATCACCACGAGTTCGCCGTCCTTCGTGCGCTGGACGTCGTTCTCCACCCACCGGATGCCCAGCGCGGCGGCCTTGTCGACGGCCTCCAGAGTGTTCTCGGGAGCCAGGGCGGAAGCGCCCCGGTGAGCGATCACCGAGGGCCGCACGGCGCTGCCCGCCCGCGCGTCGGGGACGAGGGGCAGGAGGGCGACGGTGCCGAGGACGGCGGTGGCCATGGCGGCGCCTACGCGTGCGTGCATGCGTACTCCTCGCGTCGGGCGATCACGTACAGCTCAACTGTGGCAGCAGAGGGTCGACGACGGGGAAGCGCAGGATGGCCACAGAATGAAAGGAGACGCCCGACGCCGCTCACCGGTGCCGCACATGTGGGGCAAGGGCGTGTTTCTTTGCCGGAAAATCGTTCGACCATTCCGGTGGGAGTCATACTCTCTCTCAGCCTTGACCGCGCTCAGCGGTCCTGGGAGGGCGCGTTTCAGGGAAATCGAGCAACAGGCGAAGGGCAACCGCGCATGCAAGGCACGGTCGACGGTTTCAGCTACGGACTCGTCACACCGCTGGTGGCCTACCTCATGGCCTGCCTCGGCGGTGCACTCGGTCTGCGCTGCACCACCAGAGCCCTGCTCGTCGCCCAGACCTGGCGCCCCGGATGGCTCGCCCTCGGCTCGGCGGCCATCGGCTCCGGCATCTGGACCATGCACTTCGTGGCGATGATCGGCTTCACGGTCGAAGGCGCCCCGATCCACTACGACAAGCCCCTGACCTTCGCGAGCCTGGGCGTCGCCATTCTGATGGTGGGGGTCGGGATGTTCATCGTCGGCTACAAGGGCGCGACCGGATCCGCGCTCTTCACCGGAGGCACCATCACCGGCCTGGGCATCGCGTCGATGCACTACCTGGGCATGGCCGGAATGCGATTCGACGGCAAGTTCGAATACAACACGCTCACCGTCGCCGCCTCCGTCGCCATAGCCATGGCCGCGGCCACCGCCGCCCTGTGGGCCGCGGGGCAGGTCAGGGGCTTCCTGTGGAGCGTGGGCGCCAGCCTGGTCATGGGGCTGGCCGTCACCGGCATGCACTACACCGGCATGGCCGCCCTGCGGGTCCATCTGCACACGGCCGAGGCCCCGACCGCGGGCGACTCGCCCGCCACGCTCCTCGCGCCGATGCTGATCGGTCCCCTCGCGTTCCTCTGCCTCGCCGGCGTCGTCGTGATGTTCGACCCGCTGATGGTCATGGGCAAGCCCGACTGGATCCCCGCCGAGCACAAGCCCGGCGTCCCGGCGCACCCCCCGGCCGCGCACCCGTCGCGCCGCTCCGTGCTCCGCAGCCGCCGCAAGCTCGAACACCGAGACACCCGAACCCCCCAGAACCGCTGACCTCGCCGGAACCGTCGCCCGACACGAGAGGGGCCGCAGGGCGGCCCCTCGGAGCCCCTTGACCGTCAGGCGCGCACCGGCCCGAGAGACCGCCGGCCGGAACGCCGCACACCCACCCGGGCCGACTCGCCGGGAAGCTCCGGGCAGGACGCCGTGGCCCCCCGTCGGAGCCCGCGAGACTGCCGGTCCGGACGCCGCGGACCCGCTGGGCCCGCACCCCCGAAGCGACCGAGCCGCACCCTCCACGCAGTGGGCCGGCCCCCTGACCGCTTTGATCGGCACCCGCCGAACCGCCGGGTTGGGTGCTGCCGGACTGCCGGGCCGGGTGCCGCGAAACCTCGGGTCGGACCCTGCGGAGTCGCGGGGGCCTGACCCTCCCGGCAGTGGTCCAGCCCCTGGCCCCCTTGATCAGCACCGGCCGAACCGCAGGACCGGGCCCGGCCGAACCGCAGGACCGGGCCCGGCCGAACCGCAGGACCGGGCCCGGCCGAACCGCAGGACCGGGCCCGCCGCCGGGCCGGGCACCACCACCCCTCGCGCCGAGCCCCCCGAAGCGTTCGGCCGGGACCGCGAAGGGTCCCGCCCGAAGCCGTGAAACCGCTGATCGGATCCCGTTGTCAGTGGGGGGCCGTACGGTGGATGTCATGCGGCCCGTTTCCCAGATCGAACGCACGGTGGCGCCCTTCGAGGTCGTCAGCCCCTACCAGCCCAGCGGTGACCAGCCGGCGGCCATCGCCGAGCTGGCCAAGCGCGTCGAGGCAGGTGAGAAGGACGTCGTCCTGCTCGGCGCGACCGGCACCGGAAAGTCCGCGACCACCGCGTGGATGATCGAGAAGCTCCAGCGCCCCACCCTGGTGATGGCCCCGAACAAGACCCTGGCCGCCCAGCTGGCGAACGAGTTCCGCGAACTGCTGCCGAACAACGCGGTCGAATACTTCGTCTCGTACTACGACTACTACCAGCCCGAGGCGTACGTCCCGCAGTCGGACACCTACATCGAGAAGGACTCCTCGATCAACGAGGAGGTCGAGCGCCTGCGCCACTCCGCGACCAACTCGCTGCTCACCCGGCGGGACGTCATCGTGGTCGCCTCCGTCTCCTGCATCTACGGTCTCGGCACCCCGCAGGAGTATGTGGACCGGATGGTCCCCCTCAGGGTCGGTGACGAACTCGACCGGGATCAACTGCTGCGCCGCTTCGTCGACATCCAGTACACGCGCAACGACCTGGCGTTCACCCGCGGCACCTTCCGGGTGCGCGGCGACACCATCGAGATCTTCCCGGTCTACGAGGAGCTCGCCGTCCGCATCGAGATGTTCGGCGACGAGATCGAGGCCCTGTCCACCCTGCACCCGCTCACCGGCGAGATCATCAGCGACGACGAACAGCTGTACGTCTTCCCGGCCACCCACTACGTCGCGGGACCCGAGCGCCTCGAACGGGCCGCCAACGACATCGAGAAGGAGCTGGGCGAGCGCCTCGCCGAGCTGGAGAAGCAGGGCAAGCTCCTGGAGGCCCAGCGCCTGCGGATGCGCACCACCTACGACCTCGAGATGCTCCGCCAGATCGGCTCCTGCTCCGGCGTGGAGAACTACTCGATGCACTTCGACGGCCGCCTGCCCGGCTCCCCGCCGAACACCCTGCTGGACTACTTCCCGGACGACTTCCTGCTCGTCATCGACGAGTCCCATGTCACCGTTCCGCAGATCGGCGCCATGTACGAGGGGGACGCCTCCCGCAAGCGCACCCTCGTCGACCACGGCTTCCGGCTGCCCTCCGCCCTCGACAACCGCCCGCTGAAGTGGGAGGAGTTCCAGGAGCGCATCGGGCAGACCGTCTACCTGTCGGCGACCCCCGGCAAGTACGAGCTCTCCCGCGGGGACGGCGTCGTCGAGCAGATCATCCGCCCCACCGGCCTCATCGACCCGGAGGTCGTCGTCAAGCCCACCGAGGGCCAGATCGACGACCTGGTGCACGAGATCCGCGGGCGCGTCGAGAAGGACGAGCGGGTCCTGGTCACCACGCTCACCAAGAAGATGGCCGAGGACCTCACTGCTTACTTCCTGGAACTCGGCATCCAGGTGCGCTATCTGCACAGTGACGTCGACACGCTGCGCCGCATCGAGCTGCTGCGCGAGCTGCGGGCCGGCGAGTTCGACGTCCTGGTCGGCATCAACCTGCTGCGGGAGGGCCTCGACCTGCCGGAGGTGTCCCTGGTCGCGATCCTCGACGCCGACAAGGAGGGCTTCCTGCGCTCCGGCACCTCGCTGATCCAGACCATCGGCCGCGCGGCGCGCAACGTCTCCGGTCAGGTCCATATGTACGCCGACAAGATCACCCCGGGCATGGAGCGGGCGATCGAGGAGACCAACCGCCGCCGGGAGAAGCAGGTCGCCTACAACACGGCGAACGGCATCGACCCGCAGCCGCTCCGCAAGAAGATCAACGACATCGTCGCCCAGATCTCCCGCGAGGAGGTCGACACGGAGCAGTTGCTCGGCTCCGGCTACCGCGCGAAGAAGGACGGCCGGGGCACCAAGGCCCCGGTGCCCTCCCTCGGCGACAAGGCGGCCAAGGGCGCCAAGCCCAAGGCGGCCAAGGGCGGGGCGACGGTGCCGACCGACCGCCCCGCGGCCGAACTCGCCGAGCAGATCGAGGAGATGACCGAGCGCATGCGGGCCGCCGCCGCGGACCTCCAGTTCGAGGTCGCCGCCCGGATCCGCGACGAGGTCTCCGAAATGAAGAAGGAACTGCGCCAGATGAGAGAGGCGGGTCTGGCCTGACGGGCTCGTGCGGTTGCTGTGCCCGGGCAGCGCACGCGCTGTGTTGCAAGACCGACACAAAGTGCGGGCCTGGGTACGGCACTGTCAGTGCTTTTGCGTAGGGTTTCCGTCAACCGCGGGCGCCGCGGCAACAGGGGACAGTTCGAGAGGGGATCAGCGCGTGACCGTCAACATGACCAAGGGTCAGGCCATCAGTCTGCAGAAGAACGACGGGGGCAGCCTGACCGCGGTGCGCATGGGTCTCGGCTGGCAGGCGGCCCCGCGGCGCGGCCTGTTCGGCTCCCGGACCCGGGAGATCGACCTCGACGCCTCCGCCGTTCTGTTCGCGGACAAGCAGCCGGTCGACGTCGTCTTCTTCCGCCACCTGGTGAGCGACGACGGCTCGGTCCGTCACACCGGTGACAACCTCGTCGGCGGTGTCGGCCAGGGCGGCGACGACGAGGCGATCCTCGTCGACCTCTCCCGCGTTCCGGTCCACATCGACCAGATCATCTTCACCGTGAACTCCTTCACCGGCCAGACGTTCCAGGAGGTGCAGAACGCCTTCTGCCGTCTGGTCGACGAGACCAACGGCCAGGAGCTCGCGCGCTACACGCTCGCGGGCGGCGGCGCGTACACGGCTCAGATCATGGCGAAGGTGCACCGGGTGGGCGGGGGCTGGAACATGACGGCCCTCGGCGCCCCGGCCAACGGCCGCACCTTCCAGGACCTGATGCCCGCCATCCTGCCGGCGCTGTAAGGCGCACGAGCGGCACACGACGACACCGACACACGCGACGCAGGGGGACGACAGGCGATGACGGCCGAGCTGGCGCGGGGGCAGAACCACCCGCTCTCCCAGGTCCGGCTCGAGATCCGGGTCTCGGCCGGCAAGCCCGTCGTGGCGGTGGCCACACTCGGCGACGAGACCGGCAAGGTCCACGGCGTCGAGTGGGTGGTGCACCCGGGCGTGCCCACCCTGCCCGGGCTGGAGGTCTCCCGGCAGGCGGCCGCCGACCACCGTCTCGCGGTGGACCTGGACGCCATGCCGGCGGCCGTGCACCGGGTCAACGTCCTGCTCGCACTGCCGGTGGGGGTCGGGGGGCCGGTCAACTTCGGCTCCCTCGCCTCCCCGTTCGTCGCGGTCACCGGCCTCGACGGCGCAGAGATCGCCACCTACACCATCACCGGCCTGGAGGCGGAGTCGGCGGTCGTCGCGCTGGAGCTGTACCGGCGGCAGGGCGCCTGGAAGGTGCGCGCCGTCGGCCAGGGCTATGCGGGCGGGCTCGCCGAACTCCTCACCGACCAGGGCCTGTCACAGGCGTACCAGCTCGCGGCCGGTATCAACGACGCCGTGGCCCAGGGCCTGGCCCGCTCGGTGCCGGCTCCGCCGCCGCGTACGGCCGACGCCGACCGCTCCCGGCAGGCGGCCGCGTCCGCGCTCGGCCCGGACCAGAGCGGTTCACCGTACGGGGCACAGGGCGCTCAAGGTGCCCAGAGCACCCAGGGCGCCGCCGGCCCGTACGGGGCCAGCCAGAACCCGCAGGGACCTTCCGGACCGGGCTACCCGCAGGGCTCCACATCGGGCAGTCCGGCGGACCCGGCTGCCGCCCAGCCGACGCAGGCCCCCTCCACCGGCGGTCCGATCGACTACAGCCACCCCCGTCGGCGCAACACGGCTCCGCCCCCGCCGCCCACCGCGCCCCCGGCCCAGCCCGGGCAGCCCGCCCGGCCCGTGGCGGGCGACGCGACCGGCTGGTCCATGGACGAGCGGCTCTACAACCAGGCCTGGGGCATGTTCGAGGACCTGGCCCGCGCCGCCGCCGCGTACCGCAGCGCGGTCGACTTCGCGGACACGCGGATGGAGAAGGAGCTCGACCAGGTCCTGTCCGATCCACGCAGCAGGATCGGCGGCCAGGGCGACGCCGCCCGCGAGGCGGCCCAGGCCAAGTACGTCCAGCTCGTCGACCAGGCCCGGGAGGCGCTGGACCGGGATCTCGCACAGCTCACCGCCGAGGCAGAGGTCGTCGAACCGGCGCTGCCCGCGGCGTTCGCGCGCTGGGACAACCCCGTCTGGCACGCCTACCGCGTCCCCATGGAGATGCCCATGGCCCTGCGCCTGGGCGATCTTCACCTGCCCGAGAGCGAGCCGCTGCGCGTCCCGATGCTGGTCCGGCTCCCGCTGGAGCGCGGCCTGTGGATCGACAGCGGGCGCACCTCGTCGTCCGACGGATCGTTCGCCGACTCCCATGAACTGCGGCGCCTCGCCATGGAATCGGCGGTGGCGCACACGGCCCGGCTGCTGGCCGTGCACCCGGTCGGCGAGTTCACCGTGCACGTCATCGACCCGGCCGGCTCGGGCGCCCGGGAACTGACGCCCCTGGTGCAGCACGGGGTGCTCGCGGGTCCGCCCGCGGTCGGCGCGGCGGGCGTCGCCGCGGTCCTGGGCCGGCTCACCGAGCGCGTCGACCTGGTGCACATGGCGGTGCGCGGCGGCGCGGCCGACTCGCTGCCGCCCGGCTTCGACACGTCCCAGCAGCTCCTGGTCGTCAACGACTTCCCGCACGGTTTCGACGACCGTGCCGTGACCCAGCTGCGCTACCTGGCGGACGAGGGCCCGGCCGTCGGCGTGCACCTGATGATGGTCGCCGACCGGGAGGACGCCGACGGTTACGGTCCGTTGCTGGACCCGCTGTGGCGCGGACTGCTGCGGCTGACGCCGGTGCCCGACGACCACCTCGCCGACCCCTGGGTGGGACACGCCTGGACGTACGAACCGGCCCTCGTGCCGCCCGGCAGCCAGGTGCTCCAGCAGGTCCTCGCCCAGCTCGCGATGGCTCGCCCCAAGAACACGTAAAGGGTCCTGACCAGGGAACTTGGTCTTTCTTTTGCCAATCGCTTTACCTTTTCTTGGTGGTTGGGGTACTGTTTTCCTCACGGAGGGGAGTACTCCCTGCTGCGGCGTACCCGTCAATACGGATCAGAGTCGATCCCGGGGCGTCGGCCCGTCCTTGATGGACCGGGTGGAAGAGACCTCCGGCAGCGCAACGACGCTGATTACCTGCCGTTACGTACTGCCGGAGGCGCAGTGGATGTTTCCGTGGCCCTATGGGTCCTGACCATCGCGGGCCTTGCCGCCCTCATCGCGGTCGATTTCTTCATCGGCCGCAAGCCGCACGACGTGTCCATCAAGGAAGCCGGGATCTGGACGGTCGTCTGGATCGCCCTGGCCGGGCTCTTCGGGCTCGGTCTGCTGATCTTCGGCGGCGGTGAGCCCGCCGGCGAGTTCTTCGCGGGCTTCATCACCGAGAAGTCGCTCAGCGTCGACAACCTCTTCGTCTTCGTCCTGATCATGGCGAAGTTCGCGGTCCCGTCGCAGTACCAGCAGCGGGTCCTGCTCGTCGGCGTCCTCATAGCCCTGGTCCTGCGGGCGATCTTCATCGCCGCGGGCGCCGCGATCCTCGCCAGCTTCGCCTGGGTGTTCTATCTCTTCGGCGCCTTCCTGATCTGGACCGCCTGGAAGCTCATCCAGGAGGCCCGCTCCGGCGACGAGGAAGAGGAGTTCGAGGAGAACAAGCTGCTCAAGTCGGTGGAGAAGCGCTTCGGTGTCGCCGACCGCTACCACGGCACGAAGCTGTGGATCGAGCAGAACGGCAAGCGGGTCATGACCCCGATGCTGGTCGTCATGCTCGCGATCGGCTCCACCGACGTGCTCTTCGCCCTCGACTCCATCCCGGCGATCTTCGGCCTGACGCAGGACCCGTACATCGTCTTCACCGCCAACGCCTTCGCCCTGATGGGCCTCAGGCAGCTGTACTTCCTCATCGGCGGCCTGTTGAAGAAGCTGGTCCACCTCAGCTACGGCCTCTCGGTCATCCTGGGCTTCATCGGCGTGAAGCTGGTGCTGCACGCACTGCACGAGTCCGGGGTGCACGTCCCCGAGATCAGCATCCCGGTCTCGCTCGGCGTCATCTGCTCCGTCCTCGTCATCACCACGCTCACCAGCCTGCGAGCGTCGAAGAAGCAGGCGGCGGCCGAGGCGGCGCAGACGGCGGGCGAAGGCGCTCCGAAGGACAGCATCGAGGCCTGACCACGGACGACGTAGGAACAACCACCCCCGGGAGCGGTGCGCGGCTGATTGCCGAGCATCGCTCCCGGTGCTTCCTTGGGAGCTGGGCGTTTCCGTGCGGAGACGCCGGATACAGGTGGAGGCACCATGAGCACATCGCAGCGGTTCGTGCAGATCGTCGAGTTCGAGACCGACAGCATCGACGAGATGCGCGCCCTGGCCGAGGAAGGGGAACAACGCCTCACCGACCGGGCCGACGGCCCGACGCGCCGCCTCGTCCTCAAGGACAGGGGCCGCCCGAACCGCTACCTCGTGGTGATCGAGTTCGACTCCTACGACGAGGCCATGCGCAACAGCGACGACCCGGAGACGGGCAAGTTCGCGGAGCGGATGGCCGCGCTGTGCACCAGGCCCCCGTCCTTCACCGACTGCGACGTCGAGGACACGACCGAGTTCAGGTGACGGCCGAGTTCCCGCAACGACGGTCGCCATAGAGGCTGGAGAAAGCCGCAAGGGCCGTACGGGCCGGAAATGCGAAGCCCGTACGGCTCTGCGACGATCGCCGCATGATCGCTCGGCTCAGGCCGGTCATGACCCGGTGGACGTCCCTCGTGCCGGCGCTGGCGGTCGTCCTGCTCGTCCTGACCTGGGGACGCGACCTGTCCGGCGCGGTCGTCGCACTGGTCACCCCGGTCCTCGCCGGAGCCGTCCTGGCCGCCGTCCACCACGCGGAGGTCGTCGCCCACCGGGTCGGTGAACCCTTCGGCTCCCTCGTCCTCGCGGTCGCCGTGACGATCATCGAGGTCGCCCTGATCGTCACGCTGATGGCGGACGGCGGCGACAAGAGCTCGACGCTCGCCAGGGACACGGTCTTCGCGGCCGTGATGATCACCTGTAACGGCATCGTCGGCCTGTGCCTCCTTGTCGCCTCACTGCGCCACGGCACGGCGGTCTTCAACCCGGAGGGCACCGGCGCCGCCCTGGCGACCGTCGCGACCCTGGCCACGCTCAGCCTCGTCCTGCCGACCTTCACCACCGGCAAACCCGGCCCGGAGTTCTCCGGGGTCCAGCTCACCTTTGCCGCACTGTCCTCGCTGATCCTGTACGGCCTGTTCGTGGCGACGCAGACCGTCCGGCACCGCGACTACTTCCTGCCCGTCACCCGGCAGGGAGACGTCATCAGCGCGGACGACCACGCCGGCCGCCCGAGCTCCAGGACCGCCCTGCTCAGCCTCGGGCTCCTCGGCCTGGCCCTGATCGGCGTCGTCGGCCTCGCCAAGGGCGTCTCGCCGACCATCGAGTCCGCGGTCGAGGCCGCCGGTCTCCACCATGCGGTCGTCGGTGTGATCATCGCGCTGCTCGTGCTGCTCCCCGAGACCATCGCCGCACTGCGCTCCGCCCGCCGCGACCGGGTGCAGACCAGCCTCAACCTCGCGCTCGGCTCCGCGATGGCCAGCATCGGTCTGACCATCCCCGCGGTCGCCCTGGCCTCGATCTGGCTCTCCGGGCCGCTCGTCCTGGGCCTCGGCTCCACTCACCTGGTGCTGCTCGCGCTGACCATCGTGGTCAGCTCGCTGACGGTGGTCCCGGGACGGGCCACGCCGTTGCAGGGCGGCGTCCACCTCGTGCTGTTCGCCGCGTACCTGGAGCTGGCGATCAACCCGTAGCGGCGCGTAAACGCTTGCGTAAACGCTCGCGTAGACGTTTGCGCAAGCGTTTACGCGCAGTCCCCGGCAGCCGCCTCGGTCGCCGCCACCGGCCCTGGCTTCGCCACCTGCCCGGCGACCTGCCCCGCTGTCCTCCCCGGTACCTGCCCCGGTACCGGCCGGGTCTCCGGCAGCAGCGCGAAGCAGCCCAGGCTGAGCAGCGCGACCCCCGTCAGATACGCGCCCACACCCCACGGCACCCGCCCCGAGTGCTCCGCGAGAGCCGTCGCCACGATCGGCGTGAGCGCGCCCCCGAGGACGCCGCCGAGGTTGTAGCCGACCGCCGCACCGGTACAGCGCACGCGCGGCGCGTACAGCTCCGGCAGATACGCCGCGATCACCGAGAACATCGTGACGAACGCGATCAGCGCCCCCAGGATGCCCAGGAACATCGGCAACGGCTCGCCGGTCGCGAGCAGGAAGACCATCGGGAACATCCACAGCGCGGCAGCCGCGCATCCGGCGAGGCACAGCGGCCGTCGGCCGTAGCGGTCGCCCAGCAGCGCCATCGCGGGCGTCAGCGACCCCTTCACCACCACGGCGGCCAGGATGCAGGCGAGCATGACCGTACGACTCACCCCGAGCCGCTCCGTCGCATAGGCCAGGGACCAGGTCGTCACGGCGTAGAAGATCGCGTACCCGACGGAGAGCGCGCCGGCGGTCAGCAGGACGAGCCGCCAGTGGTCGCGCACGACCTCGACGAGCGGCACGCGCGCGTGGTTGTCGATCTCCAGGAACCGAGGGCTCTCGGGCAGCGACGACCTGAGCCACAGCCCGAGCACGGCCAGCGCCCCGGCCGCCCAGAAGGGCACCCGCCACCCCCACTGCGTGAACTGCGCGTCGGTCAGGGTCGCCGCCAGGGCCAGCACCACCCCGTTGGCGAGCACGAAGCCCACCGCGGGCCCGACCTGCGGGAAGCTCGACCACAGGGCGCGCCGCTCGGCGGGCGCGTGCTCGGCGGTCAGCAGCACCGCGCCGCCCCACTCCCCGCCGAGCCCGAGCCCTTGCAGGAAACGCAGCACGAGCAGCAGCAGGGGAGCGGCCACGCCGATCGTGTCGTACGACGGCACGCAGCCGACCGCGACGGTCGAGGCGCCGGTCAGCAGCAGGGAGACGACGAGCACGGGCCGGCGTCCGTGCCGGTCCCCGACATGCCCGAACAGCACCGATCCCAGCGGCCGCGCCACGAACCCCACGCCGAACGTCGCGAAGGCGGCCAGCGTCCCCGCGAGCGGCGAGAACGTCGGGAAGAACAGCGGCCCCAGGACCAGCGCGGCTGCCGTCCCGTAGACGAAGAAGTCGTAGAACTCGATGGCGGTCCCGGCGAGCGAGGCGGCCGCGAGCCGAGGCATGGAGGGCGTCTTCACGGTGTGTACGTCGTGCATGCCGCGTCAACTACCCACGGTGACCACGGGTTACGGGGGCGTGTGGGAGCGCGGCCCGCCTCCGGGAGCCTCAGTAGGTGACGGTGATGCGCCGCGCGGGACCGTCGACACGGACCGTGCCGCCATAGGGGATGACGAGTTGCGGGTCGGTGTGACCGAAGTCCACGTCGAAGACGGCCAGGGTGTCCGGGGCGTACGCCTTCAGCGCGCGCTCCACCGCCTCGCGCTGCTCGGCGGCGTAACGGGCGCCCTCCTGCGGGCTGTTGGGTTGCTCGAAGGACCACGTCTTGGCGCGGGCCATCAGCAGCGCCGGGAAGCGGTGCAGCAGGCCGCGCTCGCCCATGCTGCGCAGGATCCGGAAGACCTCCGTGCCGCTCGGCAGCTCCTCCGAGGTCTCCAGGAACAGCACGCCGCCGTCGTACGCCGACAGGTCGCGCGCGATCTCACGGTCGGCCATCAGCAGCCAGGACAGGATTTCCAGGTTGCCGCCCCAACTGCGGCCCTCCACTGCGCGGTCGGCGTTCAGCCAGGTCCAGCCGGTGCCGGGACGGGTCTCCGGTTCGGTGTCGAAGGTCGCGGGGTCGGCCCAATCGCGGTTGACGTCGCTCCAGCGCTCGGTGGGCCGCAACTCGTACTCGCCCGAGGTGAACAGGGCGGCCCGCAGGGACTCGGCGGTCAGCGGGTCCATGGCCACGGGACGCCCGAGCGCCGTCATCACGGTCGCGCCGTGGAAGCCGACGATCCCTGTGTTGTACAGGTACGCCAGCAGGTTCGTGTTGTCGCTCATCCCGAAGAACGGCTTCGGGTTCGCGCGGATCAACTCGCGGTCCAGAAACGGCAGCACGGTGATCTGGTCGTCGCCGCCGATCGCCGCGATGACCGCCTTGATGTCCGGGTCGGCGAATGCCGCGTGGATGTCGGCGGCGCGTTCCTGGGGCGTCGAACCCATCTTCCGGGTCGCCGGATACTCGACCGGTTCCAGCTCGAACTCCTTGCGCAGTCGCTCCAGACCCAGTTCGTGGGGGCGCGGGAAGAGCCCGGGCAGCGCGGCGCCCGGCGAGATGACGGCTATGCGGTTGCCGGGTGACGGCTTGGGGGGATAAGCAGGGGTCGTCATGCCGGGAGCGTACGGGCCGCCCCGCTGCCGGTGCACCGTGATAAACCGGGGTCTGAGCAGCGGTCCTTGACAGGCCGCCTTCCCTTGAACGGACCGGAGGAACCGTGCCCCGCACCCTGGCCAACGCCCCGATCATGATTCTGAACGGCCCCAACCTGAACCTCCTGGGCCAGCGTCAGCCGGAGATCTACGGTTCCGACACCCTCGCCGACGTCGAGACGCTGTGCGTCAAAGCGGCGGCCGCGCACGGCGGCACGGTGGACTTCCGCCAGTCCAACCACGAGGGCGAACTGGTCGACTGGATCCACGAGGCACGGTTGAACCACTGCGGCATCGTGATCAACCCAGGGGCCTACTCGCACACCTCGGTCGCGATCCTGGACGCCCTCAACACCTGCGACGGTCTGCCCGTGCTGGAGGTCCACATCTCGAACATCCACCGGCGCGAGGCCTTCCGACACCACTCGTACGTCTCGCTGCGCGCCGACGGCGTCATCGCCGGCTGCGGGGTGCAGGGGTACGTGTTCGGCGTGGAGCGCGTCGCGGCACTCGCGGGCACGGGAAAGACCGACGCGTAACGACCGGTCTCCTGGCGGACGCCTCTTACCGCAGCTCCTAGACCCGTACTTCGCAGGTCGCCGAAAAGGTTCGCCGCAGCGGCCTCTCAGCGTCCGATCTCGACTGGGTCGGTCCGGGACCGCTATTGCCGTAGCGGTTCCGATCGGCGAGCGATCAGCCACGACCACTTGATCTTCACGATCGGGTGACCTGCGAAGTACGGGCCTAGAGGCGTCCGGCTTCGACGATCCGCCGCAGGAACTGCCGTGTGCGCTCCTGTTGCGGGTCGCCGAAGACCTGCTCGGGGATGCCGCGTTCCAGCACGACCCCGCCGTCCAGGAAGCAGACCTGGTCGGCGACCTCGCGTGCGAAGCCCATCTCATGCGTGGCCAGCACCATGGTCATGCCGTCGCCCTTCAGGTCTCGGACCACGTTCAGGACCTCGCCCACCAGCTCCGGGTCCAGCGCCGCCGTGATCTCATCGAGCAGCAGCAGCCGGGGACGCACGGCCAGGGCGCGCACGATCGCCACCCGCTGCTGCTGGCCGCCGCTGAGCCGGTCGGGGTACTCGCCCGCCTTGCCGGCCAGCCCGAGGCGCTCCAGGAGCTCCCTCGCGTACTCCTCGGCCTGCGCGCGGGCGACCCCGTGCACGCGGCGCGGGGCGAGCGTGATGTTCTGCAGCACCGTCATGTGCGGGAACAGGTTGTACGCCTGGAAGACCACGCCGATCCGGCGCCGCACCGCGTCCTGGTCGACGCGCGGGTCGGTGATCTCCTCGCCGTCCAGCCAGATCGCGCCGTCGTCGACGTCCTCCAACAGGTTGGCGCAGCGCAGGAGGGTGGACTTGCCGGAGCCGGAGGCGCCGATCAGCGCGGTCACCGTGTGCGGGGCGACCTCCAGGTCCACGTCCCGCAGGACGACCGAGTCGCCGAACGTCTTGCGGACGGACTCCATCCGCAGCACGGGCGCGTCGCTCATGTCGTTCCTCCTTGCGCCCGCTGACGGTCCATCCGGGCCGTCACCCAGTCCGTGAAGCGGGTCATCGGGATGGTCAGGGCCACGAAGACGAGCCCTGCGACGATGTACGGCGTGTAGTTCAGACTGCGGCCCACGATGATGTCCGCCGCGCGCACGGCGTCGACCGCGCCGCCGATCGAGACGAGCCCGGTGTCCTTCTGCAGTGACACCAGGTCGTTCAGCAGCGGCGGCACCTGCCGGCGCACCGCCTGCGGGAGCACCACGTAGCGCAGCGCCTGCCGGTTGGACAGGCCCAGCGAGCGGGCCGCGGCGCGCTGCGAGGGGTGCACGGACTCGATGCCGGCGCGGAACACCTCGGCGACGTACGCCGAGTACGTCAGCGTCAGCGCCGTACCGCCCAGCAGCACGGGGTCCACGGTCACGCTCTGTAGCCGGAGCGCCGGGACGCCCAGCACTACGATCATCAGGTTGATGATGAGCGGCAGACCGCGGAAGAAGTCCGTGTAGGCCGCTGCCAGCACCCGCAGCGGGAAGAACACGGGGCCGCGCAGCGTGCGGGCCACGGCGATGAGCATGCCGAGCACCAGCACGGCGGCTCCGCAGATCAGCAGCAGCCGGACGTTCAGCCACAGCCCTTCGAGGACCTTGGGCAGCGCCTCGCGCGCGTACTGCCCGTTGAAGAAGGTCTCCTTGGTGCGCGGCCAGCCGGGCGCGCCGACGACGACGAAGTAGAGGGCGACACCCGTGACCAGGGTCGACAGCGCAGCGATCGCCGTGGCGCGGCGGGCACGCGCGCGTTTGTAGCGTTCGCGCTCCAGCCGCCGCTGCGACGGGGCGTACGCGTCACGGCCGCCGTCACCGCCCCCGGACATGTCGTCCTTGCCGTTCGCGCCCTCCCGGCCGGACTCGTCCTTCGTGACCGTCACTTGAGCACCGGTGCGTCGACGGCGTCGGAGAGCCACTGCTGTTCGATCTTCGCCAGGCTGCCGTCCTTGCGGAGCGTGTCCACGGCGGCGGTCACGCAGGAGGTGAGCGCGCTGCCCTTGTCGAGTACGAGCCCGAACTGCTCCGGCGCGGCACCCTGGTTCGCGAACTGGCCGACGATCTCGGCGTCCGTCACCTCGGCGGCCGTGATGTAGAAGGCGGTCGGCAGATCGACCACGATGGCGTCGACCTGGCCGTTCTTCAGCGCGGACTTGGCCTGGTCGTTCTTGGCGTAGACGGCCGCCTGCTGCGACGGCCGCACCACGTCGTCGATGTAGTCGAGGCTGGTCGTGCCGACCTGGGCGCCCAGCTTGAGGCCCTTGAGGCCGGCGATGGTGGTCGCACTCGCGGCCTTCGTGCCCTTGAGGGCGATGACGGCCTGACGCACGTCGTAGTATCCGGACGAGAAGTCCACGGCCTTCTTGCGCTCGTCGCTGATCGACACCTGGTTGATGTCGAAGTCGAAGGTCTTCTCGCCCGGCGCGAAGGCCTTGTTGAACGGCACGCTCTGCCAGACCACGGCGCTCTTGTCGTAACCGAGCTGCTGCGCGACGGCGTACGCCACCGCGGACTCGAAGCCTTCGCCGTTGGCCGGCTTGTCGTCCTTGAACCACGGCTCGTACGCGGGCTGGTCGGTCGCGATGGTCAGCTTGCCGGAGGTCTCGGTGGCCAGCTTGCCCTTGGCGCAGGTGTTCGTACTCGAACCGGAAGGCGTGGTGGCCGCCTTGTCCTCCGGCTGCGGAGCGCAGCCGACGGCGGTCGCGAGGAGGGCTACGGTGGCGCCGGCCACGGCGCGGCGCAGAACACGAGGGGCGGGATGCATGGCGGGAGAGTGGCAGCCAAATCGCTGTTTGTCGAGGTCACACCAGCAGTTGTTCGCATGGTGGGAACGGGTGTTGCAGTCTCGTGAACAGGCGCTGTGCCCGGCCGGTTGAGCGCCTGGGCCGCCGGCCGAGGGCGGGGATCGTGGACCGGCGGCCCATTCCGCGCCGGAGCCGTCATCCCGCGCGGGGCTGCCACCAGTTGACCGCGCAACCACCTGTGCGGGGAGCGCGCGCAGGGGGTCGGCGCGTGCGCGCGATTCACACGGGGCGCGCGTTCGGTGACGCACGCCCCCTGTATGGACGACTCAGTTCACCACCCGCGCGCGTGCCACTCCGGAAGGTGCGGCCGCTGCGCGCCCAGCGTGGTGTCGTCGCCGTGTCCCGGATAGACCCAGGTCTCGTCCGGCAGCACGTCGAAGATCTTCGTCTCCACGTCGTGGATCAGGCTGGCGAACGCCTCCGGGTCCTTGCGGGTGTTGCCCACGCCCCCGGGGAAGAAAGCGGCTACGGGCCAGACTGAGTTGACCCATGCGGGCATGGGTCGCAGCCTACGGCCGCCCGCAGACAGCGAGCAGGGTTCTCAGCGCGGGTGCGTCGGCCGGCCTGGTGTGCCGGATGCCCGGACGGGAGTAGGCCGCGATGTCCAGTTGGCGGTCGCTGCTTATCGCGGCCTCCGTGGTCTCTGCTCTGGCCAGGAACGCACGGGAGCGTTGGAGACAGTAGGCGCGCACTTCCTCGTCGCTGGCGTCCCCGAGGTTGAACCCTTCCGGCGCCGGGGGTGCGGTGGACTCCGCCCGGTTCCACGGTCGGTCTTTCGCCATGTCTTTTCCCTCCCACTCGGTGCGGATGGGCGTCCGCGTCGTGATCGAAATGTTGGCACGCCCATCGGGAGCCCATACGGGGCTTCAGGCCCCACGTCTTGCCGCGCTGGACGCCCTTGCGTTCGCTCCCTTCCTCGCAGCGGCTGCGCCGTCACCGGTGGACCGTGGCCTGGCTGGCCGGGGGCCGTCGCCTTCACCGTCGTTACGAGCGCAAGGCTGAACACTTCCTTGCCTTCGCCGGGATAGCCGCAACTCTGATCTGCTACCGGGCTCTCGGCCTGCTGCGAGCTCAGGTATTGGCACCTCGCGCCGTTACCTGCCAGCGGTCGATCACCTCGCGGTTTCGGACGACCGGCAGCTCCTCGACGAGATTCACCGGCGTGCATATGCGGTTGGGGACGACAGCGACCAGCGATCCAAGGCGTGGTCCCCGCGCCCCCTCCGGAAGCCGGACAACGGCGTGGTGCTCCCACAATCCGGTGATGGTTCCCTGCGGGAACCGGGGCAGGTAGCCGTGGCCCGTCACCCAAGGCGACCGGTCGGAGCCGAGGACCTTGCTACCGACATCAAGCACAAGCGGTCAAGGGCGGGAACGCTGATCACCGTCGCCGCGGCAACCAGCGCCAGATCCTCCACACCGCAAGTGCCGATGGCCAGCTGGGTGGCGTCATTGAAGACGTAGACACCGGGCCGCAACTCGTTCACCTCTCCCGGCTGCCACCGCCCCACCGTAGGAGTCGACCCGCCGCTGACCACACGGACGTCGAGCCCAAGGTCCCGCAGCACCTGTGCGGCCTCGCTCAGCGTGCGCTCCTCGTCCCGTGCGGCACGCTCGCGCGCCTGCGCATCGTGCCCGTAGCCGTGTCCCGGGAACGTGAACACGCCGACAACATCCAGTCCTGCGTCGGCGGCAGCCTTCCCGACCTCACCGGCAGCGTGAGGCGGTACTCCCGTGCGATGGCTCCCGCTGTCGACCTCGACGAGCACCTCGACCGGCCGTGCGCTGCCGCGCACAGCCTTGCCCAGCTCACCAGCGAGTTCCACCTGAGCGCTGACGGGTGCTGCCGACCGCCGTCCCTACTCGTCACCGGTGGACAGCGGGCGGACTGGCCTCGTGGGCCGTGTCGTTCGCGGTGAGGCTGAAGGGCCGTTGGCAGCGGCAGAGGGGTCGGGTTCACCTGCACGTACCCCACTGGTGTACCCCTACGTACGCCACAGGTTTACCCGCACTCCTACGAGCGTGGGATGGCTTCGAGCCCTTGGAATGCCAGGCTCGTCTCATGAAAACGCAACGTAGAAATCGACGTCTTCTGGCCGCGTCCATCACCGCCGGCGTGATGACCATCGCCACCTTGGCAACAGCCAGCCCCGCCTCCGCCACCGCGAGAGTCTGCGGAAACGGCGGGTCCGACTCCCTGGGGTACTGGGAGGTCTGCTACAAGATCGTCGGCCATGACCTGTTTGTCGAGGAGGTCATAGGAAGCGCCAGGCGAACCGACGGCAGCAACGGCAACAAGTCGGTCCACCTCGAGTACATCAAGGCCGGCGGCGTGCACTGGAAGAACGGCTCCCAGTATTCCACCAGCGCTTTTTCGGAGGGCACCGTCCTCAACGCTTCCGTTTCGAGGGCGGGCAACTACTGCGCCAAGCTCTGGATCGCCAGCGGCGGCCGCCAGCACTACGGCGGTGAGGCCTGCATCTACGTCCACTGATCCGCGCCGGATCGGGCAACGGCTCGGCACGGAACAAGTCGCCCGGCCGTTATCCGCCCGGGGTCACGAGCCCCGATTCGTAGGCCACCACCACGGCCTGTGCTCTGCTGCCAAGGTCCAGTTTGGTCATCGTGCGGTTGAGGTGGGTCTTGACGGTCGCCTCGCTGATGTAGAGGCGCTCGGCGATCTCCAGGTTGGACAGGCCACGGGCGATCAGTTTCAGGACCTCCAGTTCGCGGGCGGTCAAGGCCTGCAGATCGGGGGGCTGTTCGCAGGCGGTCTGCCGGGCGTACGCCTCCACCAGGCGGTGGGTGACGCTGGGCGCGAAGAGCGCGTCGCCGCCGGCGATCGCGGCCACGGCGGCGAGCAGCCGTTCCGGGCCGGAGTCCTTGAGCAGGAACCCGCAGGCTCCGGCGCGCAGTGCCCCGTACACGTACTCGTCGAGGTCGAAGGTGGTCAGCATCAGGATGCGGGGCGGGGGGTCGGCGGCCTCGGCGAGGATGCGTTCGGTGGCCTCGATGCCGTTCATGCCGGGCATGCGCACATCCATCAGGATCACCTCGGGGGCGGTTCGGGCGGCCAGGAGGACGCCCTCCGCGCCGTCGCTCGCCTCGCCGACCACCTCGATGCCGGGTGCGGCACGCAACAGGCCCACCAGGCCGGCCCGGATGAGGAACTGGTCGTCCACGACGAGCACGGTGGTCATGTGGTGGTGCCGTCCCCCTGCTGTGCGGCCCGCGCGGACGTCGGCAGGATCAGCCGCACGGCGAAGCCACCTTGGTCCTGCGGGCCGATGTTGATCTGCCCGCCGTAGAGCTTGGCCCGCTCTCGCATGCCGAGCAAGCCGTGTCCGCCGCCGGTTCGTACTCTGTCTGGAATCACCCCCTCACCGTCGTCCGTGACCGAAACCGTCACCTGGTGCGGTTCATACCTCAGCAGTACCTGCGCACTCGCGCCGGGCGCGTGCTTGAGGACGTTGGTGAGTGCCTCCTGCACCACCCGGTAGGCGCACAGTTCCACGCCAGGGGCCACCGGACGCTCGACGCCCTCGACGGTCAAGGCGACCTCGGTCCCGCCGGCGCGGACGCGTTCGGTCATCTCGCCGAGGCGGGCCAGGCTTGGCATCGGGCCGGCGGGGGCACCCTCGTCGGAAGCGCGCAGCACCATGAGCATGCGGCGCAGTTCTTCGAGGGCTTCCTTGCCGGTGGCTTCTATCGTGTCGAGTGCGGTACGCGTGGTCTGGCGGTCGGTGTCGAAGACGAACCGGGCGAGACCGGTCTGTACGGAGATCACGGACATGTGGTGGGCGACCACGTCGTGCAGTTCGCGGGCGATCCGGCCGCGTTCCTCGGCCACCTCGCGCCGGGCCCGCTCCGCCTGCTCCCGGCGCAGCTGCCGGGCCAGCTCGTTCGAGCGGCGGGCGAGGACACCGAACCGCCACAGCATCGCCGGGTAGACCACCGCCTGTCCGATGACAGACGCCCAGGAGTCGGTGTGGTTCACCGCACCCGCGTAGATCCAGACCCCGCCCATCAGCGCGGCGCAGGCGACGGAGACGCGCGCCACGCGCACGGAGGCGACGGTGTAGACGGCGAGCATGGGTCCGAAGCTGCATACCACGGGCCAGTAGCCGGCGGTGATGTACACCAGCCAGGTCGCGTGCACGAGGCAGCAGACCACGACAGGGGCACGGCCGCGGAGGACGAGCGGCAGGTGGACCAGGACGACCAGCGCGTAGGCGGCTCCGTCGAGCGGATTCTGGCCCTGCCGCGCGGCCTCCGGCCCCAGCAGTAAGGCCACGCTGGTCAGCGCCGCCACAATCAGCGCGTCGACGACGAGGGGGCGGATCCGCATCGCAGCAGCGTAAGGCCTGCCCTGCCTGATGGGCGTCAACCTTCCGCGGTACCGCGGAAGTTGCAGAAACAATCAGCAAGGTCTCCACCCATGACCACACCACGGCAAAGACCGTTGCAGTACTAAGCCCTCTAGCCGCATAGAGGATGTGGATGTGGTCTGTTGGCTTTGACCTGCGCATTCTCAGGCAGATGGCACGTCCCTTGCGTGCCTCTCGTGCTCGCGTGAACGGGTGCGGATGCGCTCTGCCTCCGCCGGGGTGAGGCTGGCGGCATGGCTTCCGCCCGTGGTCCTATACCCGCCCGACGAGGACGGCGGGCGGCGGGCCGGAGGAGTGGGGCTACCACCAGGGAGACAACAATGACTGTCCGTACCTATGTCTCGACGACCGTGCGGAACGACCGTGTCGACGAGGTTCTCCACGCGCTGGAGAACGTGGATCCGGATGCGATCGTGACATCCGTCAACCGCTCGGACGCTCCCGACGTCCCCGCCGGGGTGTCGGTATCGCTGACCGCTGATGCCCGTGAGGCGGTGAAGCAGCAGCTCGATGTGATTCCCGGTCTGGAGTGCGAGATTGACGTGCGGGACACCGAGGATCTGTGAGCCGGACATGCGGATGGCCCCCCGCCGGTCTTGGACCAAGCGGAGGGCCATCCGTCACGGCGGCCAGGAAGACTCAGCGGTTACCTGCTTCGTGCGTACGGGGCGAGGCGTTGTGCGCCCGCCCGCCGACCGACCCGGAGCTTCTTGCCGAGACGAGGCAGCGCAACCTGAAGAGTGGGATCGCGCCGGGTAGCCTTCGAAACTGATCACGGGCGGCGGTCATCCTGGATCCCGCCTGGCCTTAGCGCATGATCTGGCACCGATGTTCCCCCCACGGTCACTGCTGTCGGCGTCGGTGACGGAGCTCTGGACGCCACCGTCCGTGGGGCTGATGCTGCCCGAGCGTCGACAGGCCAACGCGCGACCGCCCCCGCTTCGGTTTCGAAACGGGGGCGGTCGTCGTCGGACGGTTACCAGCCTCGTGCGCGCCATTCCGCGAGGTGGGGCCGCTCCGTACCGAGGGTGGTGTCGTTGCCATGGCCCGGGTAGACCCAGGTCTCGTCGGGCAGGACGTCGAACAGCTTGGTCTCCAGGCCGCCCATCAGGGAGTTGAACTCTTCCGGAAGTGTTGTCCGACCTGGACCCCCCGGGAAGAGGCAGTCGCCGGTGAAGACGTGGGGGTGGCCGTGCGGGTCGTCGTAGACCAGGGCGATCGAGCCGGGCGTGTGCCCGACCAGATGGCGCGCGGTGAGCTCCACGTTCCCCACCCGGATGACGTCGCCGTCGTCGACCGGGACGTCGGTCGGTACGGGGATGCCCTCGGCGTCCTCCCGGCCGGCGTAGGTACGCGCGTGCGTGCCGGCCACCACCTCGGCGAGCGCCTGCCAGTGGTCGCCGTGCTGATGCGTGGTGACGACGGACGCGATGCCGTCGTCGCCGATCATGCCGAGCAGGGCTTCCGCGTCGTTGGCCGCGTCGATCAGCAGCTGTTCGTCCGTGGCCCGACAGCGCAGCAGATAGGCGTTGTTGTTCATCGGGCCGACCGCGATCTTGGTGATCATGAGGTCCTTGAGCTCGTGCACGTCGGCGGGCCCGCCGACCGTCACCTCTCCGCTGTACGTCATGACGGCAGCCTATAGCGGGGGAAGGGCCGGGAGCGTGCCGCCGTCGACCGTCAGTGCGGATCCGTCCCGGCGGCCTGCGAGCCAGCCCAGGAGGTCGGCGGGAGAGCCGGTGACGATCACCTCGGGCCCGTCGGCCTTGCGACCCGTGCTCCACACGCGCGTGGTGTCCGTCAGGCGCGTCGGCGGTACGTCGGGATGTCCGTCGAACCGCTCCGCGAGGAACTCGATCTCCCGCTCGGTGAAGTCCTCCGGCAGATCCTCCAGCTCGTATCCGGTGCCGAGGTCCACGTGGTGCAGCTCCACCTCCACCCACCGCCGGAAGGGCACGCGGGCCGCCGTGTCGACGACCCCGTTGCGCAGCTGCACCGTGCGCGACCAGTCCGCGGGCGCCGCTCCCGCCTCCTGGAAGCGGGCCCCGCTCTCCCGCACGTCCATGAGCTGCACGTCCAGGGGGCGCGGGGCGTCCCGCTCGATGTCGGCGTCGCGCACCTGCGCGTCGGCGTACATGGGGCGCCCTTCGAGGACGTTCACGAGGGCGTCGGCGTTGCGGGCGATGTGGGCGAGCACATGGCCACGGCTCCAGCCGGGCAGGCGTGACGGCTCGACTGCCGACGTGTTGTCCAGTGCGCCCACTTCGCTGAGCAGTCGCTCGGTCGCGGCACGTACAGACTCCAGGTCATGAGCGTGATCAGTCATGTTGCTGACCCTAGCCCCGCCACTCCTTCGGGTGAAGGCGGCCGCCCGGACCCGCAAATCGAATGCACGTGCTATATGGTCGGTGGTGGCGTCGGGCATGCTGGAAGGCCGGGGATTGTTGTGAACCGGTGAATCCCGACCGGCGTTGTCAGTGGCTCCCCCTAGTCTGAGGAAGACGGGGGCCCCGCCCCTGTCACTTCTCTCAAGAAAGGTGCGGACCGGCGTGGCCGACCGTCTCATCGTCCGTGGCGCGCGCGAGCACAACCTCAAGAATGTCTCGCTCGATCTGCCACGCGACTCGCTCATCGTCTTCACGGGCCTGTCGGGGTCGGGCAAGTCCTCGCTGGCCTTCGACACCATCTTCGCCGAGGGACAGCGGCGCTACGTCGAGTCCCTCTCGTCCTACGCCCGCCAGTTCCTCGGCCAGATGGACAAGCCGGACGTCGACTTCATCGAGGGCCTCTCCCCGGCCGTCTCCATCGACCAGAAGTCGACCTCGCGCAACCCGCGCTCCACGGTCGGCACCATCACCGAGGTCTACGACTACCTGCGGCTGCTCTTCGCGCGCATCGGCAAGCCGCACTGCCCCGAGTGCTCCCGGCCGATCACGCGCCAGTCGCCGCAGGCCATCGTCGACAAGGTGCTGGAGCTGCCGGAGGGCAGCCGCTTCCAGGTGCTGTCGCCGCTGGTGCGCGAACGCAAGGGAGAGTTCGTCGACCTGTTCGCCGATCTCCAGACCAAGGGCTACAGCCGCGCGCGGGTGGACGGCGAGACGATCCAGCTGTCCGACCCGCCCACCCTGAAGAAGCAGGAGAAGCACACCATCGAGGTGGTCATCGACCGCCTCACGGTGAAGGAGTCCGCCAAGCGCCGGCTCACCGACTCGGTGGAGACCGCCCTCGGCCTGGCCGGCGGCATGGTCGTGCTCGACTTCGTCGACCTCCCCGCGGACGACCCCGAGCGCGAGCGCATGTACTCGGAGCACCTGTACTGCCCGTACGACGACCTGTCCTTCGAGGAGCTCGAGCCCCGGTCCTTCTCCTTCAACTCGCCCTTCGGCGCCTGCCCCGAGTGCTCCGGCATCGGCACGCGCATGGAGGTCGACCCCGAGCTGATCATCCCGGACGAGGACAAGTCCCTCGACGAGGGCGCCATCCACCCCTGGTCGCACGGCCACACCAAGGACTACTTCGGCCGTCTGATCGGCGCCCTGGCCGAAGCGCTCGGCTTCCGTACCGACATCCCCTTCGCGGGCCTGCCGCAGCGGGCCAGGAAGGCCCTGTTGTACGGCCACAAGACGCAGATCGAGGTCCGCTACCGCAACCGGTACGGGCGCGAGCGCGTCTACACGACGCCCTTCGAGGGCGCCGTCCCGTTCGTGAAGCGCCGGCACAGCGAGTCGGAGAGCGACGCCAGCCGGGAGCGCTTCGAGGGCTACATGCGCGAGGTGCCCTGCCCCACCTGTGAGGGCACGCGCCTGAAGCCGCTCGTCCTCGCGGTCACGGTGATGGACAAGTCCATCGCCGAGGTCTCCGGCATGTCCATCAGCGACTGCGCGGACTTCCTGGGCGAGCTGAAGCTCGACGCCCGCGACAAGAAGATCGCCGAGCGGGTCCTGAAGGAGGTCAACGAACGGCTGAGGTTCCTGGTCGACGTCGGCCTGGACTACCTCTCGCTCAACCGCGCGGCCGGCACGCTCTCCGGCGGCGAGGCCCAGCGCATCCGCCTGGCCACCCAGATCGGCTCCGGTCTCGTCGGCGTCCTGTACGTCCTCGACGAGCCGTCCATCGGTCTGCACCAGCGCGACAACCACCGGCTGATCGAGACCCTCGTCCGGCTGCGGGACATGGGCAACACGCTCATCGTCGTCGAGCACGACGAGGACACCATCAAGGTCGCCGACTGGATCGTCGACATCGGCCCCGGCGCCGGCGAGCACGGCGGCAAGGTCGTGCACAGCGGTTCCTACAAGGAACTGCTCGACAACGCAGAGTCGCAGACCGGGCAGTACCTGTCCGGCAAGAAGGCGATCCCGGTGCCCGACATCCGGCGCCCGCAGGACCCGTCCCGTCGGCTCACCGTGCACGGCGCCCGCGAGAACAACCTCCAGGACATCGACGTGTCCTTCCCGTTGGGCGTGTTCACCGCGGTCACCGGTGTGTCCGGATCCGGCAAGTCGACGCTGGTCAACGACATCCTGTACACGCACCTGGCCCGCGAGCTGAACGGCGCCCGCAACGTCCCGGGGCGGCACACGCGTGTGGACGGCGACGACCTCGTCGACAAGGTCGTGCACGTCGACCAGTCGCCCATCGGCCGCACCCCGCGCTCCAACCCGGCCACGTACACGGGCGTCTTCGACCACGTCCGCAAGCTCTTCGCGGAGACGACCGAGGCGAAGGTCCGCGGCTATCTGCCCGGCCGCTTCTCCTTCAACGTCAAGGGCGGCCGCTGCGAGAACTGCGCGGGCGACGGCACGATCAAGATCGAGATGAACTTCCTCCCGGACGTCTACGTCCCGTGCGAGGTCTGCCACGGCGCCCGGTACAACCGGGAGACCCTGGAGGTCCACTACAAGGGCAAGTCCATCGCCGACGTCCTGAACATGCCGATCGAGGAGGCGACGGAGTTCTTCGAGGC
Source organism: Streptomyces sp. NPDC050263 (assembly GCF_040655955.1). Taxonomy (NCBI): domain Bacteria; kingdom Bacillati; phylum Actinomycetota; class Actinomycetes; order Kitasatosporales; family Streptomycetaceae; genus Streptomyces; species Streptomyces sp. NPDC050263. The sequence continues at coordinate 56,547 of NZ_JBFAKW010000028.1, forward strand.
CGTCCCCGCGATCGCCCGCCACCTCAACACCCTGAAGGACGTCGGCCTCGGCTACGTCCGGCTCGGCCAGTCCGCGACCACCCTGTCCGGCGGTGAGGCCCAGCGCGTCAAGCTCGCCAGCGAGCTCCAGCGCCGCTCCACCGGCCGCACGGTCTACGTCCTGGACGAGCCGACGACGGGTCTGCACTTCGAGGACATCAGCAAACTCCTGAAGGTCCTCGCCGGCCTGGTCGACAAGGGCAACACGGTCATCGTCATCGAGCACAACCTCGACGTGATCAAGACCGCCGACTGGGTCGTCGACATGGGCCCGGAGGGCGGCGCCGGCGGCGGCCTCGTCATCGCCGAGGGCACGCCGGAGGAGGTGGCCGCGGTGTCGACCAGCCACACCGGCAAGTTCCTCCGGGAGGTCCTCGGCGCCGAGCGCATCAGCGACGCCGCTGCGGTGAAGGCCCCACGCAGGACGGCGGCGAAGAAGACGGTCGCGGCCAGGACGACGACGGCACGGAAGACGGCGACCGCCAAGACCGCCACCGCCAAGACCGCCACGGCCAAGACTGCCGCCGCGAACACCACGGCGACGAAGAAGGCCGCCGGGGCGACGACGAAGGCGACGCCCGCGAAGAAGGCGACGAAGTCGACGCGGGCTGCCAAGGCCTGACGAGGACACAGGCCGCAAGGCCTGACGCAAGGCGCGAAAGTACGGCGCCCCGCGGGAACTCCCTGCGGGGCGCCGTCCGTTCTCCCTACAGCTCGCCCACCTCGGCGGCGTACGGCGGCTCCGCACCGGCCCGGGAACAGGTGATCGCCGCCGCGCGTGCGGCGAACCGCAGCAACCGCGTCCAGTCCTCGGCACCGAGGAACTTGACGGCGGTGGGGGACAGAGCGTCGCGCAGCGCGAGACCGTGCAGCAGCGCCGCGTTCACCGTGTCGCCCGCGCCGATGGTGTCCACGACGTCGACCTCCTCGCCCGGCACGGGGTGGATCGAGCCGTCGCGGGTGAAGACGCTCAGTCCTGCGCCGCCGTGCGTGAGCACCACGGCCGAGGGTCCGGCGGACAGCCACTCCTGCGGGGTGCCGCCCAGCCACTCGGCGTCCTCCTCGGAGAGCTTGAGCAGGGACACCGAGGGCAGCCAGCTCTTGAACCGGGCCCGATACGCGTCGGGGTCCGGGATCAGCCCGGGCCGGATGTTCGGGTCGAGCGCGGTGAACAGGCCCTGGGCGGCGGAGGCCCGCATCAGCGCCTCGTACGCGCTCGCACCCGGCTCCAGGACGAGCGAACAGGTGCCGAAGGACACCGCCCGCGTCCCTGCGGGCAGCGCGGCCGGGGCTGTGAACAGCCGGTCGGCGGTGCCGTCGACGTAGAAGGAGTACGCGGCCGAACCGTCCTCGTCGACCGTGGCGACCGCGAGAGTGGTCGGCTCCGTGCCGCGCTGCACCGCGGAGACGTCCACGCCCGAGTCCCGCAGTCTGTCGAGCAGCGCCTCGCCGAAGGCGTCCAGCGAGGTGCGGGAACAGAAGGCCGTGGGGGAGCCGAGGCGGCCGAGGGCGACCGCCGTGTTGTAGGGGCCGCCGCCGAGCGCCGGCTGCAGCCCCGCGAGGGCGCCCGTGCCCTGCGGTACCAGGTCGATCAGGGCCTCACCGGCGACGACGATCACAGGGCGGATCCTTTCTCGGAGTTCTTGAACGTGCCGTCCGTGCAGCCGCACGACGTGCGATGGACGAAGGCGCAGGGGAGCCGTACGGTCCGGGCCGGGCGGTCGGGCGCGACGAGGCGTTCGAGGAGCACCCGGACGGCGTGGGCGCCGAGTTCCCGGCTGGGCTGGGCGATCGCGGTGAGGCGCGGGGAGAACAGGTCCGCCCAGGCGAAGTCGTCGAAGCAGCACAGCGCGATGTCCTCGGGCACGGACAGGCCGCGGTCGCGCAGGGCGCGCAGGGCGCCGATGGTCATCGCGTTGTTGCCCGTGACCAGGGCGGTGGGCGGAACGGCCTGGGAGAGCAGGGCCGCCGTGGCTCGTTCGGCGCCGGCCGACGCGGAGTCCCCGTGGGCCAGGAGGCGTTCGTCGTAGGGGAGTCCGGCGGCGGCGAGGCCGTGCCGGTAGCCGGCGATCCGTTCGCCGGTGGTGCTCAGGCCGGGCAGGCCGGAGACCAGGGCGATACGTCGGTGGCCGAGTTCGGCGAGGTGGGTGACCAGTCGGGCCGTCGGCGCCGCGTTCTCGGCGCAGACCTGGTCGAAGCGGGGAGCTACGTCCGCCGCCGCGTCGACGACCCGGTCGAGGAGCACGGTCGGCACGGCGTGGCGGGTCAGGTAGGAAAGGAGGCCGCGCGGGTCCGCGGACGGGGCGACGATCAGGCCGTCGACGCGGCGCTCGTGCAGGAGTTGGACGACCTTGCGCTCGTGCTCGGGCTCGTCGTGCGGATCGGCGATCAGGAGGCTGTACCCCTGTTCCAGGGCCCCGGCCTCGACGCCCTGGAGGATCTCCGTGAAGTAGGGATTGCTGATCGCCGACACCGCGAGCCCGATGGAGCGGGTGCGGGAGGTCACCAGGGAGCGGGCGAGGGTGTTGGGCGTGTAGCCGAGCTCGTCGATCGCGTCGAGGACCGCCTGGCGGGTGTGGGGGAGCACCGGACGGGTGTCGTTCAGCACGTGCGAGACGGTCGCCACGGACACTCCCGCGTGCCGTGCGACATCGGCCATGGTCGGCATCTCGTCGCCTCGTTCCCTCGGACCCGGCAGTGGCGGGCCCATGCCCGCGCCCGGCCTTCCGGCGGGAAGCTATCTCATTTCATTGCCCGCGTAAACGCTTACGCAAGCGTTTACGTCCCCCGAACGGCTACGCGAGTCCAAGCGAATCCATGTGAGTCCATGGGAATCCTGCGAAACTCACGCGAATTCACTCCCAGTCCCACCCGATCCCCACCATGCCCGACCGCACCCGGGGTTCCACGAGGTGCACCGAACGGTGTCGGCCGCTGAACGGCAGTTCCTGGCGGCCGCCGCGCGGGGCCGCCGCCGAGTGCTGGGTGAACCGGTGGCAGCGCACGGGCAGGGCATGCTCGTCGAAGCGGATCTGGAGGGCGTACTGGCCGCCCGCCGCGCCGAAGCCGCGGACGTACTCGCGGCACACGTCGGCGGTCCCGTCCTCGACGCCGTAGCGGAAGAGGAACGTGTCGCCGGCCCTCAGACGGGTGTCGAAGAGGAACTCGGCGACGAGCACGCCGGTGTCGTGGTGGCGGCGGACGCGACCGGCCCGGCAGTTCTCCAGGGCGTGCACCGCCATCCGCTCCGGCGCGCACCCGGGGTCGCCGTGGTGAACGGCCACGAAGCGGTCCACGCCGTCGCGGTGGGCGCGCACGATGTGCTGCGACTCGCGCCCCAGGAGCTCACGGCGCGCCCCGATGCGGACCCGCTCGTGGTGGCCGAGAGTGTGCAGTCCGCCGTCGACGGGGCACTCCAGTTCAACGAGCAGTTGTTCGAGAGCGCCGGAGGCCTCCAGGAACGAGCGGTAGGAGCGGCCCCCGGAGCGCCCGGCCGGCGGGCCGGCGTTCCCGCCGTTCCTGCCGTCTGAGTCGGCGAGCAGCCGGATCAGGGACTCGTCCGGCAGCTGCAGGATCTCCTCCAGCGCGCGCACCGCCCGCAGCGACTCGGGGCGTTGCGGACGCCGGGCGCCCTGCTGCCAGTAGCTCAGGCTCGTCACGCCCACCTTGACCCCGTAGCGCGACAGATGATGCTGGACGCGCTGCAGCGGCAGCCCACGGGCGGCGATCGCGGCACGCAGCGCCACGTGGAAGGGGCCGCCTCGCAGGGCCGTGTCCAGTTCCGCGGTGGGGGCGGCGTCGACGGCGGCGTCCGCGTGCTGTGTGGCGTGCGGCATGCAGGGGCCTTTCTGTGAATGCTCACGACGGCTGGTCGGACCGTTCGCGTGGGTGGTCGGGGCCTTGCCCGTGACGCGGCAGCTCCTTCACATCCGTAAGGCGCCCTTCAGGGCCCCGAGTTCCCCCGCATTGAAGCGTGTTGACCAAGTCCCGACAACACCTGATGCCCGAGTGGCACGTGCGTGTGGCCGAGTCGCTGTCCCCGGGCCCGTCCTCGCGGTGCCCGGTCGTCCACAGCCCCGCCGGACACCCCTGCCGTTGTCCACAGCCCCGTCGGAGTGTCACTCCACGCCAGTAGGGTGTGAGACATGGCCGACCCCTCCAGCTACCGCCCCAAGCCGGGACAGATCCCGGACTCTCCCGGGGTGTACAGATTCCGCGACGAGCACCGCAGGGTGATCTACGTCGGAAAGGCGAAGAGCCTGCGCCAGCGCCTGGCGAACTACTTCCAGGACCTGGCCGGCCTCCACCCGCGCACCCGCACGATGGTCACCACGGCCGCGTCGGTGGAGTGGACGGTGGTGTCCACGGAGGTCGAGGCGCTCCAGCTGGAGTACTCCTGGATCAAGGAGTACGACCCCCGGTTCAACGTCAAGTACCGCGACGACAAGAGCTACCCCTACCTCGCGGTCACGATGAACGAGGAGTTCCCGCGCGTGCAGGTGATGCGCGGCCACAAGAAGAAGGGCGTCAGGTACTTCGGGCCGTACGCGCACGCGTGGGCGATCCGGGACACGGTCGACCTGCTCCTGCGGGTCTTCCCCGTCCGCACCTGCTCCGCCGGTGTCTTCAAGAACGCCGCCCGCACCGGCCGGCCCTGTCTGCTCGGCTACATCGGCAAGTGCTCCGCGCCCTGCGTCGGCCGGATCACCTCCGAGGAGCACGGCGAACTGGCCGACGAGTTCTGTGACTTCATGGCCGGCCGCACCGGCACCTACCTCCGCCGTCTGGAGAAGCAGATGATGGAGGCGGCCGAGGAGATGGAGTACGAGCGGGCCGCCCGCCTGCGCGACGACATCGAGGCCCTGAAGAAGGCCATGGAGAAGAACGCGGTCGTGCTCGCGGACGCGACCGACGCCGACCTGATCGCGGTCGCCGAGGACGAGCTGGAGGCGGCCGTCCAGATCTTCCACGTCCGCGGCGGGCGGGTGCGCGGCCAGCGCGGCTGGGTGACCGACAAGGTCGAGGACGTCACGACCGGCGCCCTCGTCGAGCACGCCCTCCAGCAGCTGTACGGCGAGGAGCGGGGCGACTCCGTCCCCAAGGAGGTGCTGGTCCCCGCCCTGCCCGAGCCCACCGCGCCCGTCCAGGAGTGGCTCACCGGGCGCCGCGGGTCCAACGTGTCGCTGCGCATCCCGCAGCGGGGTGACAAGAAGGCCCTGATGGAGACCGTCGAGCGCAACGCACAGCAGTCGCTCGTCCTGCACAAGACGAAGCGGGCCTCCGACCTCACCACGCGCTCGCGTGCCCTGGAGGAGATCGCCGAGGCCCTCGACCTGGACAGCGCCCCGCTCCGGATCGAGTGCTACGACATCTCCCACCTCCAGGGCGACGACGTCGTGGCCTCCATGGTCGTCTTCGAGGACGGCCTGCAGCGCAAGGGCGAGTACCGCCGCTTCCAGATCAAGGGCTTCGAGGGCCAGGACGACGTCCGCTCGATGCACGAGGTGATCACCCGCCGCTTCCGGCGCTACATCGCCGAGAAGGGGAAGACGGGGGAGTGGACGGACGGCGAGACCCCCCTCGCCGACGGCGTCCCGCTCACCGTCGGAGCCGGAGCCGGAGCCGGAGCCGACGACATGGACACCGCCCTCGCCGGCGGCCTCACTGAGGAGGACGGCCGTCCCAAGCGGTTCGCCTACCCGCCCCAGCTCGTCGTCGTCGACGGCGGACAGCCGCAGGTCGCGGCCGCCAAGCGGGCGCTGGACGAACTGGGGGTGGACGACGTCGCGGTCTGCGGCCTCGCCAAGCGCCTGGAGGAGGTCTGGCTGCCCGGCGACGACGACCCGGTCGTCCTGCCCCGCAGCAGCGAGGGCCTGTACCTGCTCCAGCGCGTCCGTGACGAGGCCCACCGCTTCGCGATCACCTACCAGCGAGCCAAGCGGGCCAAGCGCTTCCGCGCGGGTCCGCTGGACGAGGTGCCGGGCCTCGGCGAGACCCGCAAGCAGGCGCTGATCAAGCACTTCGGCTCGGTGAAGAAGCTGCGGGCCGCCACGATCGACCAGATCTGCGAGGTGCCGGGCATAGGCCGCAAGACGGCCGAGACCATCGCCGTGACCCTCGCGCAGGCGGCGCCGCCCGCTCCCGCCGTGAACACGGCGACCGGAGAGATCATTGAAGACGAGGAACCCGATACGACGGCGGGTTCCCCCGGAGACCCCGTGACGGCGGGCGCCCCGGAAGAACGACTGGGGCAGGAGACATGACCGAGCACGACGCACACCCCACAGCGCAGAGAGAACAGGCGCCCCCGACCTCCGGGGCCGCCGACAGCCCCCGGCAAGAAGCACGCCAGGAAGACGGAGCACAGGTGAGTACGGACGTCACGCCGCCAGGGATCCCCGAGGCGGCCATCCCCGAGCTGGTGATCATCTCCGGCATGTCCGGGGCCGGTCGCTCGACGGCAGCCAAGTGTCTGGAGGACCTCGGCTGGTTCGTCGTCGACAACCTCCCGCCCGCCCTGATCCCCACCATGGTGGAGCTGGGCGCCCGGTCCCAGGGCAACGTGGCGCGGATCGCGGTGGTCGTCGACGTCCGTGGCCGGCGCTTCTTCGACAACCTCCGTGAGTCCCTCGCCGACCTCGAGGTCAAGGGCGTCACCCGGCGGATCGTCTTCCTGGAGTCCTCCGACGACGCCCTGGTGCGCCGCTTCGAGTCCGTGCGCCGACCGCACCCCCTCCAGGGCGACGGCCGCATCGTCGACGGCATCGCCGCCGAACGCGAGCTGCTGCGCGAGCTGCGCGGCGACGCCGACCTGGTGATCGACACCTCCAGCCTGAACGTGCACGAGCTGCGCGCCAAGATGGACGCCCAGTTCGCGGGCGACGAAGAGCCCGAGCTGCGGGCCACCGTGATGTCCTTCGGCTTCAAGTACGGCCTGCCGGTCGACGCCGACCTGGTCGTGGACATGCGCTTCCTGCCGAACCCGCACTGGGTCCCGGAGCTGCGCCCCTACACCGGCCTCAACGAGGAGGTCTCGGCGTACGTCCTCAACCAGCCCGGCGCGAAGGAGTTCCTCGACCGGTACGCGGAGCTCCTCCAACTGGTCGCCGCGGGCTACCGCCGGGAGGGCAAGCGCTATGTGACCATCGCGGTCGGCTGCACGGGCGGCAAGCACCGCTCGGTGGCCATGTCGGAGAAGCTCGCCGCGCGCCTCGCGGCCGAGGGCGTGGAGACGGTGGTCGTACACCGGGACATGGGACGGGAATGACAGGACGTACTCCACGGCTCGGCCGGCTGCGCAGGGTCGCCCTGGAGGGGCGCGCGGGCCGGCCGGTCGAGGCCCGAGGCGGCAAACCGCGCCGCCGCGGCACCCAGCCCAAGGTCGTCGCCCTCGGCGGCGGCATGGGCCTGTCCGCCTCGCTCACGGCGCTGCGCCGGATCACCGGCGACCTCACGGGCGTCGTCACGGTGGCGGACGACGGCGGCTCCAGCGGCCGCCTGCGGGACGAACTGGGCGTGCTGCCGCCCGGTGACCTGCGCAAGGCGCTGGCCGCGCTGTGCGGCGACGACGACTGGGGCCAGACCTGGGCCCGGGTCATCCAGCACCGTTTCCAGTCGCAGGGCGAGATCAACGGCCACGCGGTCGGCAACCTGCTGATCGTCGCCCTGTGGGAGCAGCTCGGTGACCATGTGCAGGCCCTGGACCTGGTCGGCAAGCTGCTCGGCGCGCAGGGCCGGGTGCTGCCCATGTCCGCCGTGCCGCTGGAGCTCCAGGCGCTGGTCAAGGGGCACGATCCGCTGCGCCCGGACGACATCGACACCGTCCGGGGGCAGGCGACCGTGGCGCTGACGCCCGGCGAGGTGCAGTCCGTGCACCTGGTGCCGAACGACCCGCCGGCCGTCCCGGAGGCCGTCGCCGCCGTCCTGGACGCGGACTGGGTGGTGCTCGGACCCGGGTCCTGGTTCTCCTCGGTCATGCCGCACCTGCTGGTGCCCGGCCTGCTCGACGCGCTCATGGAGACGAAGGCCCGCCTGGTGCTCTCCTTGAACCTCGCCCCGCAGCCGGGAGAAACCGACGGCTTCTCCCCGCAGCGTCATTTGGAGGTTTTGGGACGACACGCCCCTAAACTCGCCCTGGACGTGGTGCTGGCCGACGAGGCCGCCGTGCCCGACCGCGACTCGCTGACCGACGCCGCCAAACGGTTCGGGGCCGCGGTCGAGCTGGCGCCGGTGGCCCGGCCCGACGGAACCCCGAGGCACGACCCGGAGTTGTTGGCCGCCGCGTACGACCGTATTTTTCGGATGCATGGAAGGATCGGCCCATGGCGATGACGGCAGCGGTGAAGGACGAGATCTCCCGGCTCCCCGTCACCCGGACCTGCTGCAGAAAGGCGGAGGTCTCCGCGATTCTGCGGTTCGCCGGCGGCCTCCACCTGGTGAGCGGGCGCATTGTGATCGAGGCGGAGCTGGACACGGCGATGGCGGCCCGCCGGCTCAAGCGGGACATCCTGGAGATCTTCGGCCACAGCTCGGAGCTGATCGTGATGGCCCCGGGCGGTCTGCGCCGCGGCTCGCGCTACGTGGTGCGTGTGGTCGCCGGCGGTGACCAGCTGGCCCGGCAGACCGGGCTCGTCGACGGCCGCGGCCGCCCGATCCGGGGTCTGCCCCCGCAGGTGGTCTCCGGCGCGACCTGCGACGCGGAGGCGGCGTGGCGCGGGGCCTTCCTGGCACACGGCTCGCTCACCGAGCCCGGCCGCTCCTCCTCCCTGGAGGTGACCTGCCCGGGCCCGGAGGCCGCGCTCGCGCTGGTCGGCGCCGCCCGTCGGCTCTCCATCGCCGCGAAGGCCCGCGAGGTGCGCGGCGTCGACCGGGTCGTGGTCCGCGACGGCGACGCGATCGGCGCGCTGCTCACCCGGCTGGGCGCGCACGAGTCGGTGCTGGCCTGGGAGGAGCGCCGGATGCGCCGCGAGGTGCGGGCCACGGCGAACCGGCTCGCCAACTTCGACGACGCCAACCTGCGCCGCTCGGCGCGCGCCGCCGTCGCCGCGGGCGCCCGGGTCCAGCGCGCACTGGAGATCCTCGGCGAAGAGGTGCCCGAGCACCTCGCGGCGGCCGGTCGGCTGCGCATGGATCACAAGCAGGCCTCCCTGGAGGAGCTGGGCGCGCTCGCCGACCCGCCGCTGACGAAGGACGCGGTCGCCGGCCGTATCCGCCGGCTGCTGGCGATGGCCGACAAGCGCGCCTCCGACCTGGGCATCCCGGGCACGGAGGCCAACCTCAGCGAGGAGCTCGCCGACAATCTGGTCGGCTGATCACCCGTCAGAGTGCCGGTGGTGTCGTCCGATCGGGCGACACCACCGGCATTTGCGTGGCTTTGAGGCGCTCTTGACTGGATCATGAACTGTCATGAGCCTGGCAGAGTTCGCTGCTGTGGCGAACTCACGCTAGGGGGGTTCATGAGACGCAGAGCGAGATCGATCCTCGCTGTCGGCGCGCTGCTGCTCGGCGGAGCGGCGCTCGCACCCATCGCCCAGGCACAGCCCGGAAGTTCACCGACGCCCGACCCGGACGAGGTCAAGGTCTTCCGCGCCGAGGTCACCAAGGAGCAGGTACCCCTGCTGCTGGCGGCCGGCCAGGACGGCCACGAACTCAGCGAGCAGGCTCCCGAGCAGGGCACCGCCACCGTCGAGGTCTTCCTGACCGACGAACAGGCGAAGAAACTCGGGAAGCAGGGGGTCGAGCTCACCGAGCACACCCTCTCCGCCCGCGCCGAGAACCGCGTGGAGGCGGCTTCGGACGGGGTGTTCCGCCCCTACAGCGGCAGCGGCGGCCTGAGGGAGGAGATCCTCCGCACCGGCCGGGAGAACCCGGGCCTCACCAAGGTCGTCTCCCTCGGCAAGACGGTGAACGGCCAGGACGTCCTCGCCGTCAAACTGACCAAGAACGCGAGGAGCGCCAAGGACGGCTCCAAGCCCGCGGTGCTGTACATGTCCAACCAGCACGCCCGTGAGTGGATCACCCCGGAGATGACCCGGCGGCTGATGCACCACTACCTGGACAACTACCGCACCGACAAGCGGATCAAGAAGATCGTCGACTCCACCGAGTTGTGGTTCGTCCTGTCGGCCAACCCTGACGGCTACGACTACACCTTCCAGGACGACGACAACCGCCTGTGGCGCAAGAACCTGCGGGACGTCAACGGCGACGGCGCGATCACCACCGGCGACGGCGTCGACCTCAACCGCAACTTCGCCTACAAGTGGGGCTACGACGACGAGGGTTCGTCCCCCAACCCCACCAGCCAGACATACCGCGGCGCGAGCCCCGGCTCCGAGCCCGAGACGAAGGCGCTCGACGCGTTCGAGGCGCGGATCGGCTTCACGTACGGCATCAACTACCACTCCGCCGCCGAACTCCTCCTCTACGGCGTCGGCTGGCAGGTCGCCACCGACACCCCCGACGACGTCGCCTACAAGACGCTCGCCGGCACCCCCGACAACTCCGCGATCCCGGGCTACCACCCGCAGGTCTCCTCGGAGCTGTACACGACCAACGGCGAGGCGGACGGCCACGCGTCGAACGTCAACGGCACGGCGATGTTCACCCCGGAGATGTCGACCTGCCAGACCGCGTCGGACCTCGATCCGAACGACCAGTGGAACGCCGCGGACTGCCAGTCGGGCTTCAACTTCCCGGACGACGAGAAACTGATCCAGGACGAGTTCGCCAAGAACATCCCGTTCGCGCTCTCCGTCGCCGAGTCCGCGGCCCGCCCCGACCGGCCGAAGTCCTCGGTCGGCCTGAGCGCCGCCGACTTCACCCCGGCGCCGTTCGCGACGTCCTACTCGCGCGGCGCCGACCAGGAGATCTCCGTCGTCGCCCGCAAGTCGCTCCGCGACAAGGAGCTCAAGTACCGCGTCAACGGCGGCCGTACCCACGACCGGGCGCTCAAGGCATGGAAGGGCGGCGAGACCTACGGCGGCGACGACAACCTGTACTTCGACGAGTACCGCGCCAAGGTGCGGGACGGCGAACCGGGCGACAAGGTCGAGGTGTGGTTCACGGGCGAGACCAGGGACGGCAAGAAGGTCTCCGGTTCGCGCTTCACCTACACGATCGCCGCGCGGCCCAAGGCCGACACGCTCGTGGTCGCCGAGGAGGGCGCGGCCGCCACGCAGGCGCAGACCTACGTCGACGCGCTGAAGGCCAACGGCCGCAGGGCGATCGTCTGGGACGTCGCCACCCAGGGCGTGCCCGACGCGCTCGGCGTGCTGAGCCACTTCGACACGGTCGTCCACTACACGGGCGCGAGCGTCCCCGGCAACCCGACCCAGCTCGAACTGCGCGCCTTCCTCAACGAGGGCGGCAAGCTGATCGAGGCGGGGGAGCGGGCGGGCGGCGCGGTCGACCTCGGCGACGGCACGCCGTCGGACGACTTCAGCCAGTACTACCTGGGCGCCTACTCCCGTACGTCGACCCCCGGCGCCACCGGCTTCACCGGCTCCGGCAGGCTCGGCGGCCTGAGCGGGGCCCTCGGCCCGGCGGCCGGCAACCCGCTCGACAGGGCGGGCACCTACGGGGTCACCTCGGACGAACTGCCCGTCGCCGCGTACCCGCAGTTCGCGAGCGCGGGCGCCGGCCAGTTCGCCGGCACGGTCAACCCGTACGGGCCGTACGCGGGCTCGTACATGGCCGCCGCGGTGCACACCGACGACGCCTACAAGCGCCTCACCCGCACCATCGACCTCACGGGTGTCGGCGCGGCGAGCGCCCCGGCCTTGCGCACCCAGCTGTTGTGGGACACCGAGCCCGGCTACGACAACGCGATCGTCGAGATCCACACGGTCGGCGCCGACGACTGGACCACGCTCCCCGAGGCGGGCGGCGCCACCAGCGCCGTCGTGCCGGCGGAGTGCGGGGCCGGCTTCTACATCGGCGAACACCCGTGGCTGGCGCACTACCTCACCCTCGGCTCGGGCGGCTGCACCGCGACCGGCGCCACCGGCTCCTGGAACGCCCTCACCGGCGCCTCCAACAGCTGGCAGCAGGTGAACTTCGACCTGAGCGCGTACGCGGGCAAGAAGGTCGAGGTCTCGATCTCCTATGTCACCGACCCCGGCAGCGGCGGCCACGGCGTCCTCGCCGACGACGCCTCGCTGGTCGTCGGGGGCACGGCCACCGGGACCGAGGGCTTCGAGACCTCGCTCGGCGCCTGGCAGGCCGCCGGTCCGCCCGCGGGCAGCCCGGCCGTCCTGAAGGACTGGACGCGCACCGGCACCCTGTTCCGGACCTATGGAGCGGTCACCACCGACGACACCGTGCTGCTCGGCTTCGGCCTGGAACACGTCATCTCGTCTGCCGACCGAAAAGCGCTCATCGGGAAGGCTCTCGACTCACTTGAGAGCTGACACGCCACAGTCAACCTCGCGTGAAAGTTCGTGATCAAATCGAGTGACAAGGCCTTCGGGCCCGGGCGGTCCGTACCTCTACTGGCGGGTACGGGCCGTCCTGCCGTGTATGGGGCGACTCGATGTCACCACGGGGCCCTCGGAGAGGTAGGGTCGTGGGTGGTCGGGGACATCCCAAATACAGCTCGCCGGCACCGCATAGCCGGCGTACCAACGAGGAGATCGGTTCGTGACGATCCGCGTAGGCATCAACGGCTTTGGCCGCATCGGTCGTAACTACTTCCGCGCGCTGCTGGAGCAGGGTGCTGACATCGAGATCGTGGCTGTCAACGACCTGGGTGACACCGCGACCACCGCACACCTCCTGAAGTACGACACCATCCTGGGCCGCCTCAAGGCCGAGGTGTCGCACACCGCCGACACGATCACCGTCGACGGGCACACCATCAAGGTGCTCTCCGAGCGCAACCCCGCCGACATCCCGTGGGGCGAGCTCGGCGTCGACATCGTCATCGAGTCGACCGGCATCTTCACGAAGAAGGCCGACGCCGAGAAGCACATCGCCGGCGGTGCCAAGAAGGTCCTCATCTCGGCTCCGGCCAAGGACGAGGACATCACCATCGTGATGGGTGTCAACCAGGACAAGTACGACCCGGCGCACCACCACGTCATCTCCAACGCCTCCTGCACCACCAACTGTGTGGCGCCGATGGCCAAGGTCCTCGACGAGAACTTCGGCATCGTCAAGGGTCTGATGACGACGGTCCACGCGTACACCAACGACCAGCGCATCCTGGACTTCCCGCACTCGGACCTGCGCCGCGCCCGCGCCGCCGCCGAGAACATCATCCCGACCACGACGGGCGCCGCGAAGGCCACCGCCCTGGTCCTCCCGCAGCTCAAGGGCAAGCTCGACGGCATCGCGATGCGCGTCCCGGTCCCCACCGGCTCGGCCACCGACCTGGTCGTGACGCTCCAGCGCGAGGTCACCAAGGACGAGGTCAACGCCGCGTTCAAGAAGGCCTCCGAGGACGGCGACCTCAAGGGCTACCTGGCCTACACCGAGGACCCGATCGTCTCCTCGGACATCGTCAGCGACCCGGCCTCCTGCACCTTCGACTCCTCCCTGACCATGGTCCAGGAGGGCAACTCGGTGAAGATCCTCGGCTGGTACGACAACGAGTGGGGTTACTCCAACCGCCTCGTCGACCTCACGGTCTTCGTCGGCGGCCAGCTCTGATCGTCGGATCAGGCACTTCGATGTGAGCACAGGGCTCGGGCGGCGCAGGGACGCGCCGTCCGGGCCCTGACTCACGTACAGATCAGCCCTCTTACGATCACGAGCACGACAAGTCCTCCTCGGGAGCCCTCTCTATGAAGACGATCGACGAACTTCTCGCCGAAGGCGTCGCAGGCAAGCGGGTTTTCGTCCGCGCCGACCTCAACGTGCCACTGGCCGACGGCCTCATCGCCGACGACGGCCGTATCCGCGCCGTGCTGCCCACCGTCAAGGCCCTCGCGGACGCGGGCGCCAAGGTGGTCGTCGCCTCGCACCTGGGCCGTCCCAAGGGCGCGCCGGACCCGGCCTTCTCCCTGCTGCCCGCCGCCGAGCGCCTCGCGGAAATCCTCGGCGCCCCGGTCGCCTTCGCCCAGGACACCGTGGGCCCCGCCGCGCACGACGCGGTGAACGGCCTCCAGCCCGGCCAGGTCGCGGTCATCGAGAACCTGCGCTTCAACGCGGGCGAGACCTCCAAGGACGACACCGAGCGCGGTGAGTTCGCGGACCGCCTAGCCGCCCTCGCCGACGCCTACGTCGGCGACGGCTTCGGCGCGGTGCACCGGAGGCACGCCTCGGTCTACGACCTCCCGGCCCGGCTGCCGCACGCGGCCGGCTTCCTCATCGCCACCGAGGTCGGTGTCCTGAAGAAGCTCACCGCGGACGTCGAGCGGCCCTACGTCGTCGCCCTCGGCGGCGCCAAGGTCTCCGACAAGCTCGCCGTCATCGACGAGCTCCTCGGCAAGGCCGACCGCATCCTCATCGGCGGCGGCATGGCCTACACCTTCCTCAAGGCGCAGGGCCACGAGGTCGGCGTCTCCCTCCTCCAGGAGGACCAGATCCCGGCCGTGCGGGAGTACATCGAGCGCGCCGAGAAGACCGGCGTCGAGCTGGTCCTGCCCGTCGACCTCCTCGTCTCTGCCGAGTTCCCGGACCTGAAGGCCAAGGCCCCGACGAACCCCGCCACCGTGACCGCGGACGCCATGCCCGCCGACCAGATGGGCCTGGACATCGGTCCGGAGTCCCGCAAGCTGTACGCCTCTAAGCTCGCCGACGCCGCCACCGTCTTCTGGAACGGCCCCATGGGCGTCTTCGAGCACCCCGATTTCGCCGAGGGCACCAAGGCGGTCGCCCAGGCCCTCCTCGACTCCCCGGCCTTCACGGTCGTCGGCGGCGGCGACTCCGCCGCGGCCGTCCGCCTCCTGGGCTTCGACGAGAGCGCATTCGGCCACATCTCGACCGGCGGCGGCGCCTCCCTCGAATACCTCGAGGGCAAGACGCTCCCCGGCCTCGCCGCACTGGAGGACTGACCCCGTATGACCACTCGCACGCCGCTGATGGCGGGCAACTGGAAGATGAACCTCAACCACCTCGAGGCCATCGCCCACGTCCAGAAGCTCGCCTTCGCCCTGTCCGACAAGGACCACGAGGCCGTCGAGGTCGCCGTCCTGCCGCCCTTCACCGACCTGCGCTCCGTGCAGACGCTGGTCGACGGCGACAAGCTCAAGATCAAGTACGGCGCCCAGGACATCTCGGCGCAGGACTCCGGCGCCTACACCGGCGAGATCTCCGGCCCGATGCTCGCTAAGCTCAAGTGCACCTTCGTGGCCGTCGGCCACTCCGAGCGCCGGCAGTACCACAACGAGACCGACGACGTCGTGAACGCCAAGGTCAAGGCCGCCTACAAGCACGGCCTGACCCCGATCCTGTGCGTGGGCGAGGAACTGGACGTCCGCGAGGCGGGCAACCACGTCTCCCACACCCTCGCCCAGGTCGAGGGCGGTCTGAAGGACATCCCGGCCGAGCAGGCCGAGTCCGTCGTGATCGCCTACGAGCCGGTGTGGGCCATCGGCACCGGCAAGGTCTGCGGCGCCGCGGACGCGCAGGAGGTCTGCGCCGCCGTCCGCGCCAAGCTCGCCGAGCTCTACAGCCAGGAGCTGGCCGACGCGGTCCGCATCCAGTACGGCGGCTCCGTCAAGTCCGGCAACGTCGCCGAGATCATGGCGCAGGCCGACATCGACGGCGCGCTGGTCGGCGGCGCCTCGCTGGACGCCGACGAGTTCGTCAAGATCGTGCGCTTCCGCGACCAGTGAGTATGCGCTAGCGGCGATCCGTCGTACCCTTGCGGGGGCATGGCCGTCGTGCCGTGCCCCCGTCGTTATCCGATTCCGAGGAAGTTGGTCCAGCCGTGGTTTTGGGGTTCTCGATCGCCCTGATCGTCTTCAGCCTGCTGCTGATGCTGCTGGTGCTGATGCACAAGGGGAAGGGCGGCGGCCTCTCCGACATGTTCGGCGGCGGCATGCAGTCCTCCGTCGGCGGCTCCTCGGTCGCCGAGCGCAACCTCGACCGCATCACCGTCGTGGTCGGCACCCTGTGGTTCGCCACCATCATCGTCCTCGGCCTCCTCATGAAGACGAACAGCTGATCAGCGTCGCACAGGCACACACATTCCGGTACGTAAGGCCCCATGTTCGGTACGCGCAGCTGAGCGCGGCCTATCATGGGGCTTGCGTCTAGGTGTGGGAGCTGTAACTCCAATCACTGGACGCGCGTTGGGCCTTACGTAGACTGAGGCGCTCGCAGCGAAGCGAAACGCCGACTCGCTTTGCGGCACCATCACGCAGGGAGTTACGACCGTGGCAAGTGGCAACGCGATCCGAGGAAGCCGGGTCGGGGCGGGGCCGATGGGCGAGGCCGAGCGGGGCGAGTCCGCGCCCCGTCTGCGCATCTCCTTCTGGTGCTCCAACGGACACGAGACGCAGCCCAGCTTCGCCAGCGACGCGCAGGTCCCCGACACCTGGGACTGCCCCCGCTGCGGATTCCCGGCCGGCCAGGACCGGGACAACCCCCCGGACCCGCCGCGCACCGAGCCCTACAAGACGCACCTCGCCTACGTGCGCGAGCGGCGCAGTGACGCGGACGGCGAGGCGATCCTCGCCGAAGCGCTCGCCAAACTGCGGGGCGAGATCTAGGAACTGTCGAGGCCGGCCGGGCTGCCCGAGGGCGCCTGGCCGGACCTGTTCTCGCGCCGTCCCGGACCGGCGGACGCCTGCCCCCGGGCCGATTGTCAGTGGCTCCCTCTACGGTTTTCGTAGCGGTTCCCGTGTCTCACGGTGAACCCGCGAGCCGGGAGGGGGAGCTGCGGTGGCGGTCGGAACGGCGGGGGTGCGCGCGCCCGCGTGGCGCGGGGGGTTCGGGCGGCTGTGGAGCGCCGCCGTGATCTCCCGCTTCGGGGACGCGCTGCGGACCACCGCGCTGCCCCTGCTCGCCGTCCAGCTCACTGACGATCCCCTGGTCATCGCCTCCGTGACCGCCTGCACCTACCTCCCGTGGCTGCTGTTCGGCCTGCTCGGCGGGGCCGTCGCCGATCGGGTGGACCAGCGGCGCGCGATGTGGGCCGTGGACACCGTGCGTGGTCTGCTGGTCGCCGCCTTCGCACTCGCCGTGGCCCTCGGCCACGCCTCCATCCCCCTGCTGCTCGCCCTCGCCTTCCTGCTGACGACCCTTCAGACGCTCTTCGACAACGCCGCCACGGCCCTGCTGCCCTCTCTGGTGGACGCCGAGACCCTTGGTGGGGCCAACGCCCGCCTGATGACCGGCCAACAGCTCGCGGGAGGTCTGCTGGCCGGCCCGGTCGTGCCGCTGCTGCTCGGCGTCGGCGCCTTCCTGCCGTTCGCGGCCGACGCGGGCACCTATCTGCTGGCCGCCGCCCTGGTGGCATCCCTGCGGATACGGCCGCCCGAGCGGGAGCCGCGTCCGGCCGGCAGCACCCTGCGCGCGGAGATCGGCGAAGGCCTGCGTCACCTGTGGGGTGACGGCGTCCTGCGGTCGATCTGCCTGGCCACCCTGCTGTGCAACATCGGCATGGGCGCCCTGATCGCCACGCTGGTGCTGCACGTGACGCGCTGGCTGCACGCGGGCGACACCGGGTTCGCCGCGGCGATGACCGGGTACGCGCTCGGCAGCCTCGTCGGCGGGTTCGCCGCCCAGCGGATCGCGGGCCGCGTCGGGCGGGCCCGGGCCCTGCTGCTCGGCGGCAGCGTCCAGACGGCGTCGTTGCTGCTCATGGGCACCGTCCGGCACCTCGGTGCCCTGCTGGTGGGCATGCTCCTGCTCGGCATCATGAACATGGTGTGGAACGTCAACCAGGTCACGCTGATGCAGCAGCGCAGCCCCGCGTCCATGGTGGGCCGCATCGCCGCCGCCTTCCGGACGGCCTCCACCTCCGGCGCGCCGCTGGGCGCGCTGCTCGGCGGAGCGGCCGCCCGGGCCTTCGGCCTCAACACGCCCGCACTGCTGGCGGCGCTGCTCTTCGCACTCGCCGTCGCCGCGTTGATACCCGCGGGCAAGGCGGACGTACCTGTTGTTGCCCCGCACGACGGTGCCGCGACGGCTCACGTCCCCTCCTGATCAACTAGGTTGAGAGGCGCGGGGCAAGGCGTGCGCAGCACGGACAGATGAGGAAAGAGAGCTGAAGTCCGACATGAACGCAGACGGCCGTACGAGGCTCAACCAGACGCCCGAGTGGACCGCTCTGGCCAAACACCGCGAGGAACTCGGCGAGGTGCGGCTGCGGGAGCTGTTCGCCGCCGACCCCGAGCGCGGCGCCGGATACACGGTGCAGGTCGGTGACCTGCACATCGACTACTCCAAGCACCTCGTCACCGACGAGACGTTGCGGCACCTGCGCGAGCTGGCCGCAGCCACCGATGTCTTCGGCCTCCGGGACGCCATGTTCCGGGGCGAGAAGATCAACACCACCGAGGACCGCGCGGTCCTGCACACCGCGCTGCGCGCCCCTCGCGACGCGGTGATCGAGGTCGACGGGGAGAACGTCGTCCCGGCGGTGCACGCGGTCCTCGACAAGATGGCCGACTTCGCCGGCCGCGTCCGCTCCGGCGCCTGGACCGGCCACACCGGCCGGCGCATCCGGAACGTGGTGAACATCGGCATCGGCGGCTCCGACCTGGGCCCCGCGATGGCCTACGAGGTGCTCCGCGGCTACACCGACCGCGACCTCACGGTCCGCTTCGTGTCGAACGTGGACGGCGCCGACCTGCACGAGGCCACCCGTGACCTGGACCCGGCCGAGACGCTGTTCATCATCGCGTCCAAGACGTTCACCACCATCGAGACGATCACCAACGCGACCTCGGCCCGCACCTGGCTGCTGGCCGCGCTCGACGACCAGGCGGCCGTCGCCAAGCACTTCGTCGCCCTGTCGACGAACGCCGAGAAGGTCGCCGACTTCGGCATCGACACCGCCAACATGTTCGAGTTCTGGGACTGGGTCGGCGGCCGCTACTCCTACGACTCGGCGATCGGCCTGTCGCTGATGATCGCCATCGGCCCGGACCGCTTCCGCGAGATGCTCGACGGCTTCCACCTCGTCGACGAGCACTTCCGCACCGCGCCCGCCGAGTCCAACGTGCCTTTGCTGCTCGGCCTGTTGGGCGTCTGGTACGGCAACTTCCACGACGCCCAGTCGCACGCCGTACTGCCCTACAGCCACTACCTGTCCAAGTTCGCCGCCTACCTCCAGCAGCTGGACATGGAGTCCAACGGCAAGTACGTCGGGCGGGACGGCGTCGAGGTCGACTGGCAGACCGGACCCGTCGTCTGGGGCACCCCGGGCACCAACGGGCAGCACGCCTACTACCAGTTGATCCACCAGGGCACGAAGCTCATCCCGGCCGACTTCATCGGCTTCGCCGAGCCGTCCGCCGAACTCAGCGACGAACTGGGGGCCCAGCACGACCTGTTGATGGCGAACTTCTTCGCGCAGACCCAGGCGCTGGCCTTCGGCAAGACACCGGAGGAGGTGCGCGCGGAGGGCGTGCCCGAGGAGCTGGTGGCCCACAAGACGTTCAAGGGCGACCACCCCACGACCACGATCCTGGCCCGTGAGCTGACCCCCTCGGTCCTCGGCCAGCTCGTCGCCCTCTACGAGCACAAGGTGTTCGTGCAGGGCGCGATCTGGAACATCGACTCCTTCGACCAGTGGGGCGTGGAGCTCGGCAAGGTCCTCGCCAAGCGTGTCGAACCGGCGCTGACGGAAGGCGCGGACGTTCCGGGACTCGACGGGTCGACGAAGGCACTCGTCGCCAAGTACCGGGAACTGCGCGGCCGATAGGGGATGCGGTGAAGGAGGGGAAGCGGGCGGCGGGAGCCCGTCCGCTTCCCGTAAAATCCGCGAGGATCACGCGGCGACGACTCGGGGGAGTAGAAGTTGGCAGGCACGCGCGGTAACTGGATGAGCGACAGGCTGTCGATGCGGTCGATCCTTCAGCCGAAACAGGTGGCGCAGGCGTTGTACCACCCGGCGTGGATCCCGCCGTCGGTCGATCCGTCCGTGGATCGGCTCAAGAAGGCACGCATCATCGCCGGAGCCGTCGCGGCCTTCGGCGTGTACACCTTCGTACAGCGCAAGTTCGCCTTCGAAGAGGTGCTGGAGAACATGCTGACGGCGTCCGTCGTCGTGCTCTTCATCACGCCGCTGACGGTCGGCGTGATGCTCTTCGTGTGGCGGCGCACCGGGACCGTCCGCCAGATGCGGGTGCCGCTCGTCAACTCGCTCAAGCTGCTGCTGTTCTTCATCGGCTCGGTCGTCGGGCTGGTGTTCCTGTGGCGGGGGACCATGGCGCTCGGCGGCTTCTGGCTGGTGCCGCTCGGCTTCGCGGCGCTCTGGCTGACCGGCATGGTGATCTACGGAGCGGTCCAGGTCTCCGGCAACTTCTTCGGCACGGCCGCCGTCCACCGCTCCCTGCCTCCGCTGCTCGCCACGGTGACGACCTGGCTGATGGCTGTCCCCGACCTCGTCACGGGCGACCTGCACGGGCTAAGCCTCACCATGGGCATCGTCTTCATCCTGGGCGCGCCGCTGACCGTGACGAGCATCTCGCTGCTGGAGACGCGCCGGCTCAAGCGGCGCTACGGCATCCGCCTCGCGGCCCACCCGGCCACCCTGCCCCGGGCGCAGGCGGCACCCCCGCCCCCGGTCCCCCCGCAAGGCGCCCCGTACAGCCCGCCCTACGGCACCGCGTACGGCCACCCGCACGGGGCGCCGTACGCCCCGCCGCCGCAGAACCCGTACGGCGGCGGCCCCTACCAGCCCTACAACGGAGGGAACCCGTACGGCGGTTGACCGTACGGGTTCCGGGGGTGGAGCAGGCGCGTCAGGGAGACGCGGGAGGGTACAGCGACCGCGGCAGCCGGGAGGCCGCCGCGGTGTCCAGCAGCCACAGGGTGCGCGCCCGGCCCTGCGCGCCCGCCGCGGGGGCCTGGATCTCGCCCGCGCCGGACAGGGCGATCGCCGCGGCCTGTGCCTTGTCCTCGCCGGCCGCGAGCAGCCACACCTCACGGGCCGCCCGGATCGCCGGGAGGGTCAGGGTGACCCGGTTCGGCGGGGGCTTGGGCGCGCCGCGGACGCCGACCACCGTGCGCTCGGTCTCCCGTACGGCCGGCAGCTCCGGGAAGAGCGAGGCCACATGGGTGTCCGGGCCGACGCCCAGCATCAGGACGTCGAAGGTGGGCACCGCGCCGTGGTTCTCGGGGCCGGCCGCGCGGGCCAGCTCCTCGGCGTAGGCGGCCGCGGCCGCTTCCACGTCGGTGCCGCAGGGACCGTCGGACGCGGGCATGGCGTGCACGCGCTTGGGGTCCACGGGGACGGAGTCCAGCAGGGCCTCGCGGGCTTGGGTGACGTTGCGCTCCGGGTCGCCCTCGGGCAGGAAGCGCTCGTCGCCCCACCACAGGTCGAGACGGCCCCAGTCGATGGCGTCGCGGGCCGGCGCCGCGGCCAGCGCGGCCAGCAGGCCGTTGCCGTTGCGGCCGCCCGTGAGGACCACGGACGCCTGGCCCCGGGAGGCCTGGGCGTCCACGATCTTCGTGATCAGGCGGGCCGCGGCGGCCTGCGCCATCAGCTCCTTGTCGCGGTGCACGACCAGCTGGGGAGTGCTCACGGCGAATCCGCTTTCCTGACCGGGGGCATCTGCGCCGGAGAGGGCCGGTCCGCGTCGTCGGCGCCCGACGGCGCGGCGGGCGACTCGGCCGGCTTGGCCGGTGCGGGCCTGCGGTCGGCGGCCGCCGGTTCCGGCACCCCGCGGACCGGGAGGGCCGGCGTGGGCTGAGTACCCGCCTCGGCCCGCTCCCCGGCGCGCTCCTCCGCCGACTGGATCCCGCCGAGCCGGTCCACCCCGAAGCGCAGGGCGGACGCGTAGGTGTCGTCGGGGTCGAGCCTGCGCAGCTCCTCCGCGAGCAGCTCGGCCGTGTTGCGGCGCTTGAGTGCCACCGCGCGGTCGGGCTGGCCCGGCAGGGCCAGGGTGGCCATCGCACCGTCCGACCGGTGCAGCGTGATGGGGCCGGCGGTGGTCTCCATCCGGACCTGGGTCAGGCCGGGACCTGCGGAGACCGCGCGCCGCACGTGCACATGGAGCCGGTCGGCGAGCCACATGGCGAGCAGCTCGACGCTCGGGTTGGACTCCTCGCCCGCCACCTCGGCGGAGACGATCTCGCAGGAGATCTGGTCGAGGGCCGCGGCCAGCATCGAGCGCCACGGGGTGATCCGGGCCCAGGCCAGGTCGGTGTCGCCCGGTTCGTAGCTCTCGGCGCGGGCCCGCAGCTCGCCCACGGGCTTCTCCGCCGCGTAGCTGTCGGTGACCCGGCGCTGGCCCAGGGCGCCCAGCGGGTCGCCCGCCGGGTCGCGCGGGGCGTCCACCGACCACCAGACCACCACCGGCGCGTCCGGCAGCAGCAGCGGCAGGACGACCGACTGGGCGTGGTCGGCGACCTCGCCGTACAGCCGCAGGACGACCGTCTCACCGGTGCCCGCGTCCGCGCCCACGCGTACCTCGGCGTCGAGGCGGGACGCGGTGCGGCCCCGGGCCGAGCGCGAGACGCGCTTGATGACCACGAGCGTGCGCGAGGGGTGTTCGTGCGACGCGTCGCCCGCGGCCTTGAGGGCGTCGTAGGCGTTCTCCTCGTCCGTCACGACGACGAGGGTGAGCACCATGCCGACGGCGGGGGTGCCGATGGCCCGGCGGGCCTTCACCAACGCCTTGTTGATCTTGCTGGCAGTGGTGTCCGTGAGGTCTATCTTCATGGCCGGCGCCAGCTCCGTCCGTCTCGCTCGAGCATCTCGTCGGCCTCGACAGGACCCCAGGTGCCCGACTGGTACTGCGCGGGCTTGCCGTGCTTGTCCCAGTACTGCTCGATCGGGTCGAGGATCTTCCAGGACAGCTCCACCTCTTCCGTGCGGGGGAAGAGGTTCGAGTCGCCCAGCAGCACGTCGAGGATGAGGCGCTCGTACGCCTCGGGGCTGGACTCGGTGAAGGACTCGCCGTAGGCGAAGTCCATCGACACGTCCCGGATCTCCATCGAGGTGCCGGGCACCTTCGAGCCGAAGCGGACCGTGATGCCCTCGTCGGGCTGGACGCGGATGACGATCGCGTTCGCCCCGAGCTCCTCGGTGGCCGTGGAGTCGAAGGGGGAGTGCGGGGCCCGCTGGAAGACCACCGCGATCTCGGTGACCCGGCGGCCCAGCCGCTTGCCGGTGCGCAGGTAGAAGGGGACGCCCGCCCAGCGGCGGTTGTCGACCTCCACCTTGATGGCCGCGTAGGTGTCGGTCTTCGACTTGGGGTCGATGCCGTCTTCCTGGAGATAGCCGACGGCCTTCTCGCCGCCCTGCCAGCCGGGCGCGTACTGACCGCGCACGGTGGCCAGACCCAGGTCCTTCGGCAGCCGGACGGCGCCGAGCACCTTGGTCTTCTCGGCGGCCAGCGCGTCCGCGTCGAAGGAGGCCGGCTCCTCCATGGCCGTGAGGGCCATCAGCTGGAGCAGGTGGTTCTGGATGACGTCACGGGCGGCGCCGATGCCGTCGTAGTAGCCGGCCCGGCCGCCGATGCCGATGTCCTCGGCCATGGTGATCTGCACATGGTCCACGAAGGACCGGTTCCAGATCGGCTCGAACATGGTGTTGGCGAAGCGCAGCGCCAGGATGTTCTGGACGGTCTCCTTGCCCAGGTAGTGGTCGATGCGGAAGACCTGGTCCGGGGCGAAGACCTCGTGGACGACCTTGTTGAGATCCTCGGCCGAGGCGAGGTCGTGGCCGAAGGGCTTCTCGATGACCGCGCGGCGCCAGGAGCCGCTCTCCTGGTCGGCCAGCCCGTGCTTCTTCAGCTGCTGGATGACCACCGGGAAGGAGCTCGGCGGCACGGACAGGTAGAAGGCGAAGTTGCCGCCCGTGCCCTGTGCCTTGTCGAGCTCCTCGATCGTCGAGCGCAGCCGCTCGAACGCGTCGTCGTCGTCGAAGACGCCCTGGACGAAGCGCATGCCCTGGACCAGCTGCTGCCAGACCTCCTCGCGGAAGGGCGTGCGGGCGTGCTCCTTGACCGCGTCGTGGACCTCCTGAGCGAAGTCCTCGTGCTTCCACTCGCGGCGGGCGAACCCGACCAGCGAGAAGCCCGGCGGCAGCAGACCTCGGTTGGCGAGGTCGTACACGGCGGGCATGAGCTTCTTCCGGGACAAATCGCCCGTGACGCCGAAGATGACCAGGCCCGACGGCCCCGCGATACGCGGGAGCCGTCGGTCTGCGGGGTCACGGAGCGGGTTGGCTCCGGATCCGGCAAGAGATGCCAAGGTGTCAGCCCTCCGAGGGGGCGAGGCGCTCCAGCTCCGCCTCGGTCGACTTGAGCAGGTCGTTCCAGGAGGCCTCGAACTTCTCGACGCCCTCGTCCTCGAGCAGCTGGACCACGTCGTCGTAACCGATCCCGAGCTTCTCGACGGCGTCGAGCTCGGCGCGGGCCTGCTCGTAGGTGCCGGCGATCGTGTCGCCCGTGATCTGCCCGTGGTCCTCGGTGGCGAACAGGGTCGCCTCCGGCATGGTGTTCACCGTGTTGGGCGCGACCAGGTCGTCCACGTACAGGGTGTCCTTGTAGGCGGGGTCCTTCACACCGGTGGAGGCCCACAGCGCACGCTGCTTGTTGGCGCCCGCCTTCTCCAGCGCGGCCCAGCGGCCGTTCGAGAAGACCTCTTCGTACGCCTGGTAGGCGAGGCGTGCGTTGGCGACGCCGGCCTTGCCGCGGGCGGCCTTGGCCTCGTCGGTGCCGAGCGCGTCGAGCCGCTTGTCGATCTCGGTGTCCACGCGGGACACGAAGAAGGACGCCACCGAGTGGATCAGAGACAGGTCCAGGCCCTTGGCCTGCGCCTTCTCCAGGCCCGCCAGGTAGGCGTCCATGACCTCGCGGTAGCGCTCCAGCGAGAAGATGAGCGTGACGTTGACGCTGATGCCGTTGCCGATGACCTCGGTGATGGCCGGCAGACCCGCCTTGGTGGCCGGGATCTTGATCAGCGTGTTGGGCCGGTCGACCAGCCAGGCGAGCTGCTTGGCCTCGGCGACCGTCGGCGCGGTGTGGTGCGCCAGGCGCGGGTCGACCTCGATCGACACCCGGCCGTCCTGGCCGCCGGTGGCGTCGAAGACCGGGCGCAGGATGTCGGCGGCGTCGCGGACGTCCGCCGTCGTGATCATGCGGATGGCCTCTTCGACGGTGACCTTGCGGGCGGCGAGGTCGGCGAGCTGCTGCTCGTAGCCGTCGCCGCTGCTGATCGCCTTCTGGAAGATCGACGGGTTGGTGGTGACGCCCACGACGTGCTGCTGGTCGATCAGTTCGGCGAGGTTGCCGGACGTGATCCGCTTGCGCGACAGGTCGTCCAGCCAGATCGCGACGCCCTCCTCGGAGAGGCGCTTGAGTGCGTCTGTCATGGAAATTACATCTCCTACGTGTCGTGTGTGAGCGTCAGCGCTGGGCGTCGGCGAGCCCGGAAACGAATGCAAGCGAGTCCCGCGCCTTCGCGGCCACGTTCTCGGCAGTGAAGCCGTACTCCTGGAAGAGGACCTTGCCGTCGGCGGAAGCACCGAAGTGCTCCAGGGAAACGATGCGACCGGCGTCCCCGACGTACTTGTGCCAGGTCAGTCCGATGCCCGCCTCGACCGAGACGCGGGCCTTGACGGACGGGGGCAGCACGCTGTCCCGGTACGCCGGGTCCTGCTCCTCGAACCACTCCACGGACGGCATCGACACGACTCGCGTCGGCACCCCGTCGGCCTCGAGCCGCTCGCGCGCCTCGACGGCGACGTGCACCTCGGAACCGGTCGCGATGAGGATGACCTCGGGCGTCCCCGTGGAGGCCTCGAACAGGACGTATCCGCCCTTGGCCGTGTCCTCGTTGGACTCGTACGTCGGCACGCCCTGGCGGGTGAGGGCCAGGCCGTGCGGGGCGCCCTTGCCGAAGACCTTCGTGTGGCGCTTGAGGATCTCGCGCCAGGCGATCGCGGTCTCGTTGGCGTCGGCCGGGCGGACGACGTTCAGGCCCGGGATGGCGCGCAGCGCGGCGATGTGCTCGACGGGCTGGTGGGTGGGGCCGTCCTCGCCGAGACCGATGGAGTCGTGGGTCCACACGTACGTCACCGGCAGGTGCATCAGCGCGGACAGCCGGACGGCGTTGCGCATGTAGTCGGAGAACACCAGGAAGGTGCCGCCGTAGACACGGGTGTTGCCGTGCAGCGCGATGCCGTTCATCTCCGCGGCCATAGAGTGCTCGCGGATGCCGAAGTGGATCGTGCGGCCGTACGGGTCCGCCTCCGGCAGCGGGTTGTCCGCGGGGAGGAAGGACGACGTCTTGTCGATCGTGGTGTTGTTCGAGCCCGCGAGGTCGGCGGAGCCGCCCCACAGCTCGGGGATGATCGCGCCGAGCGCCTGGAGCACCTTGCCGGACGCGGCGCGGGTCGCGACGCCCTTGCCGGGCTCGAAGACCGGGAGCTTCTCCTCCCAGCCGGCCGGCAGCTCGCCCGCGGCGATGCGGTCGAACTCGGCGGCCCGCTCGGCGTTGTCGTCGCGCCACAGCTGGAAGGACTTCTCCCAGTCCGCCTTCGCCTGGGCTCCGCGGTCGAGCGCCCCGCGGGTGTGGGCGATGACCTCGTCGGCGACCTCGAAGGACTGCTCGGGGTCGAAGCCGAGGACGCGCTTGGTGGCCGCGACCTCGTCGTCGCCGAGCGCCGAGCCGTGCGCGGCCTCGGTGTTCTGCGCGTTCGGGGCGGGCCAGGCGATGATCGAGCGCATCGCGATGAAGGACGGCTTGTCCGTCACCTGCTTCGCGGCCTCGATCGCGTTGTAGAGAGCGTGCGGGTCCAGGTCGCCGTCCGGCTTCGGGGCGACGCGCTGCACATGCCAGCCGTACGCCTCGTACCGCTTCACGGTGTCCTCGGAGACGGCCGTCTCCGTGTCGCCCTCGATCGAGATGTGGTTGTCGTCCCACAGCAGGACCAGGTTGCCGAGCTTCTGGTGGCCGGCCATCGAGGACGCCTCCGCGGAGATGCCCTCCTGGAGGCAGCCGTCACCCGCGATCACGTACACGAAGTGATCGAAGGGCGACTCGCCCTGCGGGGCCTCCGGGTCGAAGAGACCGCGCTCGTAGCGGGCGGCCATCGCCATGCCGACGGCGTTGGCGACACCCTGGCCCAGCGGGCCGGTCGTCGTCTCGACGCCCGTGGTGTGGCCGTACTCCGGGTGACCCGGGGTCTTCGAACCCCACGTACGGAACGACTTCAGGTCGTCCAGCTCCAGGCCGAAGCCGGCCAGGTACAGCTGGGTGTAGAGGGTCAGGGACGAGTGGCCCGCGGACAGCACGAAGCGGTCGCGGCCGACCCAGTCGGCGTCCGCCGGGTCGTGCCGCATCACCTTCTGGAAGAGGGTGTACGCGGCAGGAGCCAGGCTCATCGCCGTACCGGGATGGCCGTTGCCGACCTTCTGTACGGCATCGGCGGCCAGGACGCGGGCGGTGTCCACGGCCCGCTGGTCCAACTCGGTCCACTCGAGGTCTGTGGTGGTCGGCTTGGTGCTCACCCTGGGTCAGGGCTCCTCTCCACATGTCACGCATGTCGAATGCCGGTGCACGCGGCGCCCACCGGCCGTTGTCGAGCCTACCCCCGACAGAACGCGCATTTTTTCGAGTCATTCCAGACTGCCGGGACTCTTCGGGATCCGCCTCCCGACCGGTGTGTTTCCTGTTCGGCATGTGAATACGGAGGCGCTCGTACGAGTGCTCAACGGAGTGCCGATCAGCTCTTCCGGGGCCCCCTCCCAACACGACCCCACCCCCGCGAATGTCGGGGTATGGGCAACGTCTACAGTGGCGTGGTACGCGCGAGCCTTTACGGGGAGTTCACACCCGCGGGCTTGCTGGGAGTCTCTGTCAGGGGTGTGCGTGACGGCCGTTGAATCCCGTCCAGTGGGGATTGTCGGGGCGAGTCAGAGCCCGAGCCGGCGGCCGTTCGGGGCCCGGGCCAAGGCATTCGTGGCGCTGACCAAGCCACGGATCATCGAGCTGCTGCTGATCACCACCGTCCCGGTGATGTTCCTGGCGCAGCAGGGCGTCCCGGACCTCGGCCTGGTGGTGCTGACCTGCCTCGGCGGCTATCTGTCCGCGGGCGGCGCCAACGCGCTGAACATGTACATCGACCGCGACATCGACGCGCTGATGGACCGCACCTCGCAGCGTCCGCTGGTCACCGGGATGGTCAGCCCGCGTGAATGTCTCGCCTTCGGCATCACCCTCGCGGTGGTCTCGACACTGTTGTTCGGTCTGACCGTCAACTGGCTGTCGGCGTGGCTCGCCCTGGGCGCGCTCCTCTTCTACGTCGTCGTCTACACGATGATCCTCAAGCGGCGTACCTCGCAGAACATCGTGTGGGGCGGCATCGCCGGCTGCATGCCGGTGCTGATCGGCTGGTCGGCCGTGACCGACTCGGTGTCCTGGGCGCCGGTCGTCCTCTTCCTCGTCATGTTCTTCTGGACGCCGCCGCACTACTGGCCGCTCTCCATGAAGGTCCGGGACGACTACGCGCGCGTGGGCGTGCCGATGCTGCCGGTCGTCGCCTCCAACAAGGTCGTCGCCAAGCAGATCGTCCTCTACAGCTGGGTGATGGTCGTCGTCTCGCTGCTGCTGACCCCGCTGGGCTACACCGGCTGGTTCTACACCTCGGTCGCGCTGGTGGCCGGCGGCTGGTGGCTGTGGGAGGCGCACGCGCTGCAGAGCCGCGCGAAGTCCGAGGCCACGGGTGGGAAGCTGAAGGAGATGCGGCTGTTCCACTGGTCCATCACCTATGTGTCGCTGCTCTTCGTGGCGGTGGCCGTGGACCCGTTCCTGCGCTAGTGCCGCGGCAGGCAACGTTCGCCCCGTCGCGACGCCCGGCACGCACTCTCGCCGCACCGGCCGAAAGCCCAAGTACGTCCAGTACGAG
>NZ_JBFAKW010000029.1:0-83854 GCF_040655955.1 Streptomyces sp. NPDC050263
GGGGGCCCCCCAACCGGCCCCACCGCGGACCTTCGTATGTTCGAAGGCTTCGTATGTGCGGAAGCGGTGTCTTGCCGAGGGAAATCACCCGCATATGAGCATGATTGACGGGTTATCGTCCCTCGTCGGCTCGTCCCCAGGAGACCGCCTTGCGAAAACCCGTCATTCCCCCCGGACGAACCCGTAGAGCCGCAGGCGCCCTGGCGTCGGCGGCTCTACTGCTCCCGCTGCTCGGCGCGGCGTCGCCCACCGACCCGGCGACGAGCCTTCAGCGGGCCTTCGCCGCCGCGGCCGCCGAGTACCACGTGCCGCAGAGCGTGCTCCTGGGCGTCTCCTACCTCCAGTCCCGCTGGGACGCGCACGGCGGAGCGCCGAGCGTGACCGGCGGCTACGGCCCGATGCACCTCACCGACGCACGGACCGCGCTGGCCGACGCCTCGCACCACAGCCAGGCCCCGGAGGACGCCCGCGGCGACTCCGCCCGCCCGGCCCCGCGTCCGCCCGCCGACCTGAGACCTCCGTCGAGCGACGAGCTGCCCGCCCGCCTCAGGACCCTGCCGAGGGCGGCGGAACTGACCGGTCTGAGCGCTGCGGACCTGCGCACGGACCCCGCTGCCAACATCGCGGGCGGCGCCGCGCTCCTCGCCGCCGCCCAGCAGCACCTGGGCGAGCCGCTGAGCGCCGACCCGGCGGACTGGTACGGCGCGGTCGCCGGCTTCCCGGGCGCGGACGACAGCGCGACGGCCGCCGCCTACGCCGACGACGTCTTCGAGGTGCTCCGCACCGGCGAGCGGCGCGCCACGGACTCCGGTGAGACGGTCGCCCTGGCCGCGCAGCCGGACCTGGTGCCACGACGGTCCCAGCTGCGGAAGGCCGGCCTGCGCACGCTCTCCGCGGCGGGCACCGAGTGCCCGACGACGGTGTCCTGCGAGTGGATCGCGGCGCCGTACGAGGAGTTCGGCGACAACGACTACGGCAACCACGACGTCGCCGACCGGCCGGCCTCGCCGGGCATCAAGTACATCGTCGTCCACGACACCGAGGGCGGCTGGGCCGGGGTGCTCAACATGGTCCAGGACCCCACCTACGTGTCCTGGAACTACTCTCTGCGCTCCACCGACGGCCATGTCGCCCAGCATGTGAAGGCGAAGGACGTGGCCTGGCACTCCGGCAACTGGTACGTCAACTCCAAGTCGATCGGCCTGGAGCACGAGGGGTTCCTCACCTCCCCTGACGCCTGGTACACGGAGGCGATGTACCGGTCGTCGGCGCGTCTGGTGACGTACCTGGCCGACAAGTACGCCGTCCCGCTGGACCGGCAGCACATCCTGGGCCATGACAACGTGCCCGGCCCGACGGCCGCGTCCGTGTCCGGGATGCACACCGACCCGGGCCCGTACTGGGACTGGCGGCACTACTTCGAGCTGATGGAGCGGCCCTTCGCTGCGGCGGCCGCCGGCAGCGGCGGCGGCCTGGTGACGATCCGGCCGGACTACACCGCCAACAAGCCGGTGTACACGGACTGCGGCGGGAAGGGCCTGTCGTGTGCGGCGCACGGTTCCGGCGCGGTGCGGCTGTACTCCGACCACGACGAGAAGTCCGCGCTGGTCAAGGACGTCGGCCAGGGCTCGGGCCCGACCGCGGGGGTGAACGACATCTCCGCGCGGGCGTCGACCGGCCAGCAGTACGCGGTGGCCGACCAGTGGGGTGACTGGACGGCGATCTGGTACCTCGGTCAGAAGGCCTGGTTCAAGAACCCGGCGGCCCAGCCGGCGGCCGTGCCGGCGACCGGCCAGGTGGTGACCCCGAAGGACGGCCGCGACAGCGTCCCGCTGTACGGCCGCGCCTACCCCGAGGCGGGGGCGTACCCGGCGGGGGTGCCGGTCCAGGCGGTCTCGGCGCTGCAGTACACCCTGCCGAAGGGCCAGAAGTACGTGGTCGGGGACAAGGTGCCGGGCGAGTACTACTACGCGACCACCTTCGCCACCGGCTCGCACCGGAGCGTCGTCGGCAAGGACATGTACTACGAGATCCAGTACGGGCACCGGGTGGCGTTCGTGCGAGCCGCGGACGTGCAGCTGCTGTCGTCCTAGCCGGGCCTCAGCCCTGCTGGAACAGCTCCGCCGGGAGCGGCTTGAGCAGGGCGTAGAGGTCGTCGGTGATGGGGCGGTCCCAGGCGGCGATGGTCACCAGCACGTTGTCGCTGCGGTCGAACTGCACGCAGGAGATCCGCCCCTCGGAGAGCTTCAGCCGGCGCACGATCAGCAGGTTGTCGCCCTGCATCACCGGCATGTCCTCGGTGCCGACGACGGTCACCTCCTCGTCGTTCTCCAGCGCGAGCAGCAGCTGGGCGACCTCGAAGGGGACCTCGTCGTCCGCCACCTCGCGGGCCGGGGAGCCCTCGGGCAGATTGCCGATGATCATTGCGGGGCCGCGGCCGCCGAAGAGGTCGTAGCGCAGGAAGACGCCCTGGCAGCTGCCGTCGGGGGCGGGGAGCAGGCCGGCGCCGAGATTGCCGGGCCAGTCGCCCGGGTCCATGGCCAGTACGTCGAAGTCGGGCCCGGCGGGCGTGGCACTGCGGCGGCGGAGGAACGACATGCGGCCATGGTACGTGTTGCCGTTCGGCGATGTTCTCGGGTGCGGGTCCGTCCGGACCGGTCGCGCGGGTCACCGGCCGTGAGGTGCGGCCCGGGTGACGCGTGCGGGTCCGTCCGGGCCGGTCGCGCGGTTCCCCGCGCCCCTGGAGTGGGGCGGGGAACCGTCCGTGGTCAGTGGGGGTCTGTCGGGGGGATCACTGCCACCGGGCTCGCCGCGTGCAGGAGTACCGCGTGGGTGACCGAGCCGAGCATGCGGGTGGGGGTCAGGAGGCGGCGGCGGTGGCGGCCCAGTACGACCAGGTCGGCGTCCTTGGAGGCGGCGACGAGGAGGGCCGCCGCGTCGCCGGGGGCGGGGAGCGGGTCGGTGTGGACGCCGGGGTGGCGCTCGCGGTGCGGGGCGAGGAAGCCGTCCGCGAGGGTGGCCGTCTCGTGCTCGACGGCGTCCTGGTCGTAGAACGGGGTCGGCAGGTCGCCGGGGGCTGTCCAGGTCTGGATCGGCCAGGGGTAGGCCGCGATCACCTGGAGGCGCGCGCCGCGCAGGGCGGCCTCCGTGAAGGCGAAGTCGAGGGTGACGTCGTCGGGGCCGTCCACCTTGAGGCCCACGACCACCCGGGGGCCGGGCTCGGCCGGCAGTACGGCGTCGACCGTTCGGCCGGGTCGGGGCACGATCACGACCGGGCACTCGGCGTCCCGGGCCGCCGTCAGGCCGTTGGAGCCGAGGAGCAGGCTGGCGAAGCCGCCGCGGCCCCGGGAGCCGAGCACCAACAGCTGGGCCTCGGCTCCCAGTTCGGGCAGCAGGGCGCCGGGCGCGCCGTCCAGGCCGACGAACTCGGGGCGCGGCCGATCGTCGACCGTGGCCAGCAGGGCGCGGGCCTCGGCGAGGACCGGGTCGTCCTCCGGAGAAGGGGGCACGACCGCGGGGGCGCCGGGCGGCGTCCGGACGGCGTGGTGGCGTACGTGCGCCACGCGCAGCGGTGCTCCGCGGCGGCGGGCGGCGTCGCGGGCCCAGTCGAGGGCGCGCCAGCCGTCCTCGGAACCGTCGACCGCCGCGACGACCGGCAGCGTGCTCATGGTCCTCACCTCCCAGAACTCGACCTTCGTCCTGCTGTAGCCAGCCTTGCCCAGGCGGGGCCCCAGGAGGGGGTACGAGGTCGCGTGTCCGGAAATCGAGGAGGAACACCCCCGGTTCGGCCGGTCTCAGGTCAGGTCGAACTCCCCTTCCCGCGCCCCCGACACGAACGCTCCCCATTCGGCGGGCGTGAAGATCAGGGAAGGGCTCTGGGGGCGGCCGCTGTTGCGCATCGCGATGAATCCTTCGACGAAGGCGATCTGGACATCCCCCCGACCCTGACTGCTGGACTGCCACTCGGCGTTGCTGAGGTCCAGCTCCGGCTTGTCCCAGCCCGTGAGCGGCTGCTGCTGGATGGTGCTCTCGGCCACGTCCGTGCTCCTCCCGGTCGGTCGTCCGCGGGCCAGCCTAGCGATCGGTTCCGGACGCGGACAGAGCACGTGAGAAGGACCTTTCGGGACCCCGTGCAGGACCCGGTTCAGGACTGCGGGGCCGTCGCTCCGACGAGCCACATGGAGAAGAACTGCGAGCCGCCTCCGTAGGCGTGCCCGAGGACCTTGCGGGCCCGCTCCACCTGGTGTTCCCCGGCCTGTCCGCGGACCTGGAGCGCTGCCTCGGCGAAGCGGATCATGCCGGACGCGCCGATGGGGTTGGTGGACAGGACGCCCCCCGACATGTTGACGGGCAGGTCGCCGTCGAGCTCCGTGACCCCGGCCTCGGTGAGCTTCCAGCCCTCGCCCTCGTCGGCGAAGCCGAGGTTCTCCAGCCACATGGGCTCGTACCAGGAGAACGGCACGTACATCTCGACGGCGTCGATGTCCCGGCGCGGGTCGGTGACGCCGGCCTGCCGGTAGACGTCGGCGGCGCAGTCCCGGCCGGCCCGCGGGGACACCGCGTCCTTGCCGGCGAAGAGGGTCGGTTCGCTGCGCATCGCGCCGCCGAGCATCCAGGCGGGCGGGCGGGGCGCGCGGGCCGCGCCGGCCCGGTCGGTCAGCACCATGGCACAGGCGCCGTCCGAGGACGGGCAGGTCTCCGAGTAGCGGATCGGGTCCCACAGCATGGGCGAGGCCTGGACCTTCTCCAGGGTGATGTCGTGCTCGTGGAGGTGGGCGTAGGGGTTCTTCAGCGCGTTGCGCCGGTCCTTGTAGGCGACCAGGGAGCCGACGGTGTCGGGCGCGCCGCTGCGCCGCATGTACGCGCGCACGTGCGGTGCGAAGAACCCGCCCGCCCCGGCGAGCAGCGGCTGCTGGAAGGGGATCGGCAGGG
Organism: Streptomyces sp. NPDC050263; assembly: GCF_040655955.1. Classification (NCBI taxonomy): domain Bacteria; kingdom Bacillati; phylum Actinomycetota; class Actinomycetes; order Kitasatosporales; family Streptomycetaceae; genus Streptomyces; species Streptomyces sp. NPDC050263. The sequence continues at coordinate 4,933 of NZ_JBFAKW010000029.1, forward strand.
AGAGTCCCCACATGGCGTTGGACTCGGACTGCTTCTCGAAGGCGAGGGTCAGCACGGTGCCGTGGACGCGGGCCGCGACGAGGTTCGCGGCGACGAGCGCGGTGGAGCCGCCGACCGAGCCCGCCGTGTGCACGCGCAGCATCGGCTTGCCGACCGCGCCGAGCGCGTCGGCGAGGTACAGCTCGGGCATCATGACGCCCTCGAAGAAGTCGGGGGCCTTGCCGATGACGACGGCGTCGACGTCGGCCCAGGTCAGCTCGGCGTCGTCGAGGGCGCGCCGGGCCGCCTCCCGGACCAGCCCGGCGATCGAGACGTCCCGTCGGGCCGCGACGTGCTTGGTCTGGCCGATCCCGACGACGGCCACGGGCTCCTTGCTCATCGCGGTTCCCCTTCGAGTACGGCGACCAGGTTCTGCTGAAGACACGGGCCGGAGGTGGCGTGGGCGAGGGCGCGGTCGGACTCGCCCCGGTGGATGCGGGCGGCGGCCTCGCCGATGCGGATGAGGCCGGCGGCCATCATCGGGTTGGCGGCGAGGGCGCCGCCGGACAGGTTCACCCGCACGCTGTCGTCCAGCCGCAGCGCCTTGCGCAGGACGACCTCCTGCGCGGTGAACGGCGCATGCAGTTCGGCGGTGTCGACGGGCCGGTCGAACGCGCCGGCCTGCTCGGCGGCGAGGCGGGTGGAGGGCGAGTCGGTGAGGTCGCGCACGCCGAGCGAGTGGGCCTCGATGCGGTGGTCGATGCCCCGGATCCAGGCGGGCCGGGAGCACAGTTCGCGGGCCCGTTCCCCGGCGGCGAGGATCACGGCGGCGGCGCCGTCGCCGACGGGCGGGCAGTCGCCGGTGCGCAGCGGCCGTACGGCGTAGTCGCCGTGGGGGAGCGAACCGCGCAGCTGGGCATGGGAGTTGAGGGTGGCGACCCGTCGGCTGCGCGCCCCGATCGCGGCGAGTTCGCGCTCGTCGGTGTCGCCCGCGTCGATCAGGGCCTGTGCCTGGAGCGCGGCGAGGGCGACGGAGTCCGGCCACAGGGGGGCGACGTAGTACGGGTCGAGCTGGCGGGTGAGGACGTCGCGTACGGAGCCGGGCGAGGACTTGCCGTAGGAGTAGACGAGCGCGGTGTCGGCGTCCCCCGTGAGCAGCTTGGTCCAGGCCTCGTACAGCGCCCAGGCGCCGTCCGTCTCCACATGGGACTCGGAGATGGGCGGCCAGGCGCCGACGCCGTCGAGGGCGAGGGTGAAGGAGAAGGCGCGGCCGGCGAGGTAGTCGCTGGAGCCGGAGCAGGTGAAGTCGATGTCGGCGGTCTTCAGGCCGGTCCGGTCCAGGACGCTGTGCAGGACCGGCATGAGCATCTCGACCTCGGAGAGCTCGTCGGTGGTGCGCAGCACGTCGGTCTGCGCGAAGGCCACCACCGCGATGTCGCGGAAGCCTGAGGGTTCCTCGCGGGTCACAGCAGCTCCTTGTAGACGTCGTAGTCGGCGTCGGGTTCGCCGGTGGGCCGGTAGTGGTCGGGGTAGCGGGCGCCCTGCGTCCACACGGGTTCGACGCGCAGGCCCATGCGGACCTGGTCGTAGGGGATGCCGCCGATGCGTCCGTGCAGCGCGAGGTCGGCGCCGTCGAGGGCGATGTGGGCGTAGACGTACGGCACTTCGATGTCGAGGTTCTTGGCCTTGATGTTGACGATGCAGAAGGTGGTGACCGTCCCGCGCGGTCCGACCTCGACCTGCTCGGCCGTCGGGACGCCGCAGGTCGGGCAGGCGCCGCGCGGCGGCACGTACACCTTGCGGCAGGACGGACAGCGTTCGCCGACCGTGCGCTGTGTGGAGAGCGCGGCGATGTAGGCGGACTGGGCGCGGCCGGGCGAGTAGCTGTAGTCGAGGCGGGCGGGGGCGACGATCCCGGTGACCCGCTCGCCCTCGAACTCCCCGGAGTGGTCCCCCGGCCGGCCCGGTTCGCCGTCGTGCGGCTCGAAGCAGGCGATGTCGGTGATGGCGCCGACGCGTTCCTCCGCCCAGCGGATCCGGACCCGCATTCCGGTGCGGACGGCGTCGGGGCCGGGGGCGTCGAGGGCGTGCAGCAGGGCGGTGTCGGCGCCGTCGAGCCGGACCAGGACCCAGGCGAAGGGGGTGCCGAGGGGCTGGCCGCGGCGGGGCGCGTGGTTCCAGGCCCAGGTGGTGACCGTGCCGGTGGCGGCGACCTCGACGAGATCGTGGATCTCCTCGGCGGTGACGGGGTCGTACTCGACGGGCGGCACCAGGGTGCGGCCGTCGGTCGCCTTCACCCCGAGGACGACCCGCTCCCGCAGACCGGTCAGAAACGCGCTCTGTACCGGCCCGAGAGACCTGGTGAACGGGAACTCGACGACGAGGGGGGCTTTGAGAACGTCAGGCATCGTGGGGCTGCCTCCTTGAGAGACCTGGGTGAGGAGCGCCCTTCAGGGGCGCGGGGCGGTGACATCTGCGGCTCCGCCGCGTGGGCGCGACCGGCCACGACGGCGCCGCAGCCTGCGAACGACGAGAACACCCCCTAACCCCGCTTGTAGACAGGCGCCCGTTTCTCCGCGAAGGCACGAGCCCCTTCCTTCGCATCGGCCGTGTCGAACACCGGCCAACCCCGGACGAGTTCGGCGGCGAGACCTTCTGTCTCGGTCAGCTCGGCCGTCTCGTACACGGAAGCCTTGACCGCCTCCACGGCCAGTGGCCCGCAGGCGTTGACGCGTTCGGCGATCTCCAGCGCCTTCTCCAACGCAGTGCCGTCCGGGACGACATGTCCGATCAGGCCGATGTCCGCGGCCTCGCGGGCGGTGTAGGGCCGCCCGGTGAGCAGCATCTCCAGGGCGTGGGTGCGCGGGATCTGGCGCGGCAGCCGGACCGTGGAGCCGCCGATCGGGAACAGCCCGCGCTTGACCTCGAAGAGGCCGAAGGTGGCGGACTCGCCCGCGACGCGGATGTCGGTGCCCTGGAGCATCTCGGTGCCGCCCGCCACGCAGTACCCCTCGACGGCGGCGATCACCGGCTTGCGGGGGCGGTGGTGGCGCAGCATCGCCTTCCAGTGCAGATCGGGATCGGCCTTGAGCCGGTCGCGGTACTGCTGTCCCTCCATCCCCTTGCCGGCGAGGGCCTTGAGGTCCATGCCGGCGCAGAAGGATCCGCCCGCGCCGGTGAAGACGATCGAGCGGACCGACTCGTCCTCGTCGGCTTCGAGCCAGCCGTCGTACAGGCCGACGAGCATGGCGATCGAGAGCGCGTTCTTGGCCTCCGGCCTGTTGAGCGTGAGCACGAGTGTGGCGCCTTCGCGCTGCACGGTGAGGTGTTCGGTTCCGCCCATGGCACATCTCCCCTCGGAAAGAACGAGAACAGGTTGCAGGAGGTGTGATGGCAGTTCAAGGGTTTTCTGACAGTCAGTCAGATTTCTTGACGGGAACCCTTCCCAGTTGCCGCGCCCTTTGCTCTGATGACCGACGAACCGTCCCAGGAACGCGCGCGCCCGAGGTCAGGAGGAGCGGTGGAGTACAACATTGCCGACCTGTTCGAGTCGGTCGTCGACGTGGCGGCGGACCGAGAGGCGCTCGTGTACGTCGACCATCCCGGCACGGGCGCGGAACGCCGGCTGACGTACGCGGAGTTGGACGCCGCCGCCAATCGGATCGGCCACCATCTGATCGACAGCGGGATCCGCCCCGGCGAGCATCTCGGCCTGCACCTGTACAACGGCGTCGAGTATCTCCAGACGGCACTGGGCTGCCTGAAGGCGCGGATCGTGCCGGTCAACGTCAACTACCGGTATGTCGAAGAGGAGTTGGTCTACCTCTACCGGGACGCCGATCTCGTCGCCCTCGCCTTCGACGCGGAGTTCACCGACCGGGTGGCGGCCGCGCTGCCGCAGACGCCCGCCCTGCGCCACCTGATCCGGGTCGGCCCGGCCGGCGACGGCATCGTCTCCTTCGCGGAGGCCGAGGCGGGCGGCTCCCCCGGGCGCGGCTTCCCGGCCCGCTCGGGCGACGACCAGTTCATCATCTACACCGGCGGCACGACCGGCATGCCCAAGGGGGTGATGTGGCGTCAGGAGGACCTGTTCTTCTCGGGGTTGGGCGGCGGCTCGCCGACCGGGGAGCCGGTGAAGAAGCCGCAGGAGATCGCCGAGCGGGTCGCGGCGGGCGGTACGGGCATCACCTTCTTCCCCACTCCCCCGCTGATGCACGGCACCTCCACCCTCACCGCGTTCATCGGCTTCAACTTCGGCCAACGCGTCGTGATCCACCGCAAGTTCGTGCCGGAGGAAGTGCTGCGGACGATCGAGAAGGAGAAGGTCACCAGCATCTCCCTGGTCGGCGACGCGATGCTGCGACCCCTGATCGACGCGCTCGAAGGCCCGATGAAGGGCACGGACTGCTCGTCGGTGTTCAGCGTGTCCTCGTCCGGAGCCATCATGTCGGACACGGTCCGCCGTCAGTTCCGGGCGCTGCTGCCGAACGCGATGCTGCTGAACAACTTCGGCTCCTCGGAGTCCGGCTTCAACGGCACGGCGACGGAGGACTCGGGGCCCGAGCGCGGCTTCCGCGTCCGGGTCAACTCCCGTACCCAGGTGGTCGATCCGGCGACCTACGAGCCGATCGCGCCGGGCGAGGTCGGGCGCGTCGCCCAGCACGGTCACGTGCCCCTCGGCTACTACAACGACCCGGTGAAAACGGCCGAGACCTTCTTCGAGAAGGACGGCGAGCGCTGGGTGCTGCTCGGCGACATGGCGACCGTCGACGAGGACGGCGTGGTCGTCGTCCTCGGGCGCGGCTCGCAGTGCATCAACACCGGGGGCGAGAAGGTGTACCCCGAGGAGGTCGAGCAGGCGCTGAAGTCGCATCCGGACGTGTACGACGCCCTGGTGGCGGGGGTACCGGACCCGACCTGGGGCAACCATGTGGCGGCGGTGGTGCAGATGCGCCGGGGCGCTCCGCTGCCGTCTCTGGAGGAGATCCAGACGCACTGCCGTACCCGGCTCGCCGGCTACAAGATCCCGCGTCAACTGGTGCTGACGGAGTCCATCCGCCGCTCGCCGAGCGGGAAGGCGGACTACCGGTGGGCGCGGGAGGTGGCGGTGGCGGAGAACGGCTGATCCGCCGCCAGGAAGGCGACGACCCGACGGACGAACCACTCCGGGTCGTCCAGCCACGGATAGTGCCCGGCGCCGGGCTGCACGGCGAGTTCGGCGTTCGGGAAGGCGTCGGCGACGAGCCGGGCGACCTCGGGGCGGGGCCCGCCGTCCACCTCTCCGGCGAGCACGAGGACCGGGGCGGTGACGTCGGCGAGGGCGGTGCGCAGGGCCGGCGGATCGAAGGCGTCCGGGTCCAGGAACGCCCCCTCCGCCTCGGCGTTGGTCTGCTCGTCCGCGGCGGCGTCGTGGGCGCGGGCCGCGTCGTCCCAGCGGCCGTAGAAGAAGGCGGCGACGGCCGTCCAGTCGGGTTCGTCCTCGCCCGCCAGCCATGCCTCGAACGCCGGGAACGCGGCCGCGAACCACGGCTCGTCCACCCGCAGCCGGGCCGCCGCCAGGCGTTCCTCGGGCGTGGCGGTCCGGCCCAGGGCCCACGGGTTCGCCGTGATCAGCGCGAGCCGGGACACGCGGTGCGGGTACCGGGCCGCGTACAGCAGGGCGAGACTGCCGCCCGCCGAGTGCGCGAGGACGTCGATCCGCTCCAGCCCGAGCCGGACGCGCAGGGCCTCGACGTCGTCGACCTGCCGGTCGCAGCGGTAGGTGGCCGGGTCGGCGGGGACCGCCGAGTCGCCGGTCCCGCGCAGGTCGAGCAGGATCAGCCGGCGGTGGGCGGTGAGCCCGCCCAGGTCGCCGAGGTAGGCGGAGGCCCGCATGGGGCCGCCGGGCAGGACCACGAGGGGGTCGCCCTCGCCCCGGAGGCGGTAGGCGAGCTCGGTGCCGTCGGGCGCGGTGCAGGTCGACATCGCCCGATCCTCTCCCCGGGACCCTCCGGGCCGCAACGGAAATCCCCGACCGCCCTCTTGCTCGACGCCCCTCGGCCTGGATTACGATCACGAACACCTCGACCGAATGATCGGTCGCCCGGTTTGGCGAGGTTCTGACGAGGGAGTGGCCCATGACGGACGCGCGGGACCTGCTGGACGAAGGAGAGCGCCTCGACGAGGACGCGCTGCGCGCCCTCCAGCTGGAGCGGCTGCGGGCCTCACTGCGTCACGCGTATGCCAACGTGCCCTTCTACCGGGACTCCTTCGACAAGGCGGGGGTCCACCCCGACGACTGCCGCAGCCTCTGCGATCTCTCCCGCTTCCCCTTCACCGCCAAGGAGGACCTGCGCGCGCACTACCCGTACGGGATGTTCGCCGTGCCCCGGGACCGCATCCGGCGTGTCCACGCCTCCAGCGGCACCACGGGCCGGCCGACGGTCGTCGGCTACACGGACGGGGATCTGTCCATGTGGGCGGACACGGTGGCCCGTTCGATCCGCGCCGCGGGCGGCCGGCCCGGCGACACGGTCCATGTGGCGTACGGCTACGGCCTGTTCACCGGCGGCCTCGGCGCCCACTACGGCGCGGAACGCCTGGGCTGTACGGTGATCCCCGCGTCCGGCGGTATGACGTCCCGTCAGGTCCAGTTGATCCAGGATCTTCAGCCCCGGATCATCATGGTGACCCCGTCCTACATGCTCACCCTGCTCGACGAGTTCGATCGGCAGGGCGTCGATCCGCGCTCCACCTCGCTGCGGGTGGGGATCTTCGGCGCGGAGCCGTGGACGGAGCGGATGCGCCAGGAGATCGAGGAGCGGTTCGCCATCGACGCCGTCGACATATACGGGCTGTCGGAGGTGATCGGACCGGGGGTCGCGCAGGAGTGCGTGGAGACGAAGGACGGCCTCCACATCTGGGAGGACCACTTCTATCCGGAGGTGGTCGACCCGATCACCGGGGAGGTGCTGCCGGAGGGCGAGGAGGGCGAGTTGGTGTTCACCTCGCTCACCAAGGAGGCCATGCCGGTCGTCCGCTACCGCACCCGCGACCTGACCCGGCTGCTGCCGGGCACGGCACGCGTCTTCCGACGGATGCGGAAGGTGACCGGGCGCAGCGACGACATGGTCATCCTGCGCGGGGTGAACCTCTTCCCGACGCAGATCGAGGAGATCGTGCTGCGCACCCCGGCCGTGGCGCCCCACTTCCAGCTCCGGCTGACCCGCGAGGGCCGCCTCGACGCCCTCACGGTCCGCGCGGAGGCCCGGGCCGGCGCCACCCCCGCGGACCGGGAGACGGCGGCGCTCGCCATCGCGGCGGCCGTGAAGGACGGCATCGGCGTGTCGGTCGACGTCGAGATCGTGGACCCGGAGTCGCTGGAGCGGTCGGTGGGCAAGATCAGGCGGATCGTGGATCTGCGTCCTCGGCAGTGACGGCGCGCGTCATGAGCCGAGGCGGTCCCGCAGCTCCCGCTTCAGGATCTTGCCGCTGGCGTTGCGCGGGAGTTCGTCCACGAAGAACACGCGTTTCGGGGCCTTGAAGGGGGCGAGCCGCTCGCGGGTGTGGGCGATGAGCTCGTCCTCGGTGACCTCGCCGCGAGGGACGACGACGGCCGTGACCGCCTCGATCCACTTCTCGTCGGGCAGGCCGATCACCGCGGCCTCGGCGACGCCCTCGTGGGTGTAGAGGGCGTCCTCGACCTGGCGTGAAGCGATCACCACGCCACCGGAGTTGATGACGTCCTTCACCCGGTCGACGATCGTGAAGTAGCCGTGGGCGTCCCGGACGGCGAGGTCGCCGGAGTGGAACCAGCCGTCGCGGAAGGCCTCGGCGGTCTCCTCGGGCTTGTCCCAGTAGCCCTCGCACAACTGCGGGGAGCGGTAGACGATCTCACCGGGGGTGCCGTCGGGGACGTCGTCGCCGTTCTCGTCCACGACCCGGGCGTCCACGAACAGGACCGTGCGGCCGCAGGAGTCCAGGCGGCCCTTGTGCTCGTCGGGGGCGAGGACGGTGGACAGCGGGCCGATCTCGCTCTGGCCGTAGCAGTTGTAGAAACCCAGCTCGGGGAGGCGTTCGCGCAGGCGCTCCAGGACGGGCACCGGCATGATCGACGCCCCGTAGTACGCCTTGCGCAGCCCGCTCAGGTCCCGGGTGGCGAAGTCGGGGCGGCCCGCGAGGGCGATCCAGACGGTCGGCGGGGCGAAGAGGCTGTCGACGCGGTCCGCCTCGACGAGGTCGAAGAGCTGCGCCCCGTCGGGTGCGTCGAGGATGATGTTCGTCGCGCCGACCGCGAGGTACGGCAGCAGGAACACGTGCAGCTGCGCGGAGTGGTAGAGCGGGAGCGCGTGCGCGGGACGGTCGCCGGCGCTCAGGTCGAGGGCGGCGATCGCGCTCAGGTACTCGTGCACCAGCGCCCGGTGGGTCATCATCGCGCCCTTGGGCAGGGCTGTCGTGCCGGAGGTGTAGAGCAGCTGCACCAGATCCTCGGTGCGCGGTTCCGGGCCGTCGTAGGGCTCGCTGTCCGCGAGACGGGCGAGGAGCGAGTCGTCGGCGTCGCGCAGCGGCAACGTCCGTGCGTCGGCCGGGAGCCGACCGGCGAGATCCGGGTCGGCGAGGACCAGCGCGCTGCCCGACTGGCCGACGATGTACGTCGCCGGTGAGGTTGTGGTTGACGGGGACATGGACCAGACCCGCGCGGGCGCAGGCGAGGAACGCGATGAGGTAGGCGTCCGAGTTGTGGCCGTAGGCGCCCACCCGGTCGCCGGGGGCGAGCCCCTGGCCGAGCAGGACGCTCGCCGCGCGCGAGACGGCCTCGTCGAGTTCCTCGTAGGTCCAGGTGCGCTCGCGGTACTCGACCGCGACTCGGGCCGGGGTGCGGCGGGCGCTGCGCCGCAGCACCCCGCCGACGGTGGTACTGCCGTGTCCGGGGGTCATGACTCATGATCCTCGGGCGGCGGCCGGGGCAGGTCAAGTAGCCCGCGTGCGGACGCCGGGGTCACGCGACCTCACCGGCCACTGCGGTGCGCCCCTCCTGGACTCCGACGATGCTGACGATCGTCTCCGCACGGATGCCCTCGCCGAGCACCGAGGCCACCGCGTCGGCCGTCGCGGCGATCAGACGGGCGGGGGCGTCCGGGATCTCGGGGAGGTGGTAGGCGGCCTCGCGCATGCTGAGGGTGAGCTGTGGCGCGACCTTGGCGGTGGGCAGGCCGCCGATGCCCCGCCGGTGGCCCGGGATGCCGATGAGGTCGACGCCGACCAGGGTGCGCAGCCGCTCCCCGTAGACGGACCCGACCGCGTCGGCCAGCGCGCCGATCAGCCGGGGCTCGACCGTCCCGTCGAGGGCCTCTTCGCCGATGTGGACGGTGTAGTGCGGCATGACGGATCTCCGTTCGCGTCGGTGCGTAGCATGGCGACTCGGCTGGTCGGCCAAGTCGAACAAAATAGCTTTGACTGCAAAGGTAATACGAGGAGTGTCGGATGTCCATGCCCGTGCCCATGCCCCCCTCCGGTGGGGACGAGGGTGTCGACGCGACCGTTCGTGAGCTGCTGCTGCTCATGCCGCGGCTGGTGGGCCGGGCGAAGCGGATTCCGGTGCCGGAGGCGCTGCGGTCCTTCTCCCTGGCCCCGCGCCACCTCTCCCTGCTGGCGTATCTGCTCCTCGACGGACCGATGACGGTCAACGAGCTGGCCGCGCGCCTCGAGGTCGCCCCCACCACCGTGAGCCTGCTGATCGGCGACCTCAGCCGGAAGGGCATCCTGGAGCGGCGGGAGGACGACCGCGATCGGCGTCGGCGGATCGTCGCCATCGCGGACGTCCACGAGCCGGCGATCTCGGCATGGCTCGCCCCGGGCGCGGCCGCCTGGCGCACCGCCCTGGCTCCGCTGACGGCGGATCAGCGACGGCTGTTCGTCGACACGTTGCTCGCCTACGAGGCGGGCGTCGACGCGGAGAGGGACTGAGCCGCGCGTTTCGGGGCCGCGTGCGCGACCGCGACGAACGTGGCCGCCACCGTGGTCAGGAGCCCGGCTCCCAGCAGCACCGCCATGACCGCGGTGGGGTGGAGGGGCCCGCGCCCGGCGTAGGCGGTCGCGGTGATCGCGCCGAACGCGGCCGCGTACCCGAGAGCCGCCACGCCCACCACCGTGCCCGCCGCACGCGCGCTCAGCCGGCCCGCCTCGCACAGGACGGCCAGCACGGCGAGCGCCTGAAGACCGTGCAGGCCTACGGCGTGGGCGAGTTCGGCGCTGCCCGCGGCTCCGAAGAGCACCTCGTACGGCACGTGCCCCGTGTCGTCGAACGCCTTCTCGCCGATGGCGGCCATCTTCTGCCCGATGGCTCCGGCCGCCAGCACGGCGGTCAGTCCCACGAGCACGGCGACCCGGGACGCGGCGCCGCCGTCGAACCGCACGAACGCGGCCACGAGCAGCAGGACCACGCCGAGGATCAGCGGCAGGGTGAGCGTGCCGATCACCGACCAGATCGCCGAGTCGGTGTCGGTGGCCTGGTTGAAGTGGGAGGCGGTCCCACGCCAGCGCTGCGCCGTGATGAGCACGGCCTCGGCGAGCGAGCTGAAGACGACCAGGCCCGCCGGGATCCGCGCCCACCAGCGGGCGGGCAGTTGCCGCAGGATCCAGACCACGGCCCACACCACCAGGCCGAAGGAGACGCCGAACACGACGGGCTTGCGCCAGGAGACCGGCCCCCACCAGGGCGCGAAGTCGACCACGGCGACCACGCCGTGCACGGCGCCGGAGGTCACCAGCGCCGTGCCGCACCACCACAGCAGCCGCTGGTAGCGGTCCAGGGGCCGCACGGCCCGCCACACCTCGCCGGCGAACCCACCCAGAACGCTCATGCGCACGCACCCCGTCTTCCCCGTCCTCGTCTCGCACTCCGCGTGCCGACGGTAGGGCGGGGCCGGGCGTGGGGCGTCCCTCCGGTGGGGTGCCCCGCCGTACCCCCACAGGGGTACGGGGCCGTCAGGCGAGTCCGCCGCGGAAGGCGATCACGACGGCGCCCGCCCGGTCCCGGGCGCCGATCTTGTGCAGGATCCGCTTGACGTTGGTCTTCACGGTGGACTCGGCGATGCCCAGCCGCCCGGCGAGTTCGGCGTTGGACAGTCCTTCGGCGACCAGACTCAGGATCTGCCGTTCCCGGGAGGTCAGACGGCGCAGCCGGTCCCGGTCCGGCGCCCCGGCCGGGTGGCGCGGCGGCCGCTCGTCGGTGACCAGGCGGTCCACGAGGGGCCGGGTGACCGCCGGGTCCAGCAGGGTCTCCCCGCCGGCCACCGTGCGGACGGCGTCCACGAGCCGTTCGGGTGAGGCGCGCTTGAGCAGGAAGCCGTGCGCACCGGCCCGCAGGGCGCGCCACACGTACTCGTCGTCGGGGAACGTCGTCAGGACGAGCACCCGGGTCGGCAGCGCGGCGTGCACGATCCGGCCGGTGGCCTCGATGCCGTCGTAGCCGGGCATGCGCACGTCCATCAGGACGACGTCCGGGACGAGCGCCCGGCACAGCTCCACGGCCCGCACCCCGTCGCCCGCCTCGCCGACGACCTCCATCCCGGCCGCGCCGAGCACCACCGCGACCCCCACCCTGAGCAGGGGGTCGTCGTCGGCCAGCAGGACGCGGACGGTCATCGCAGCGGCAACGCGACGCTCAGGGCGAATCCGCCGCCGTCGGCCGTGCCGTGCTCCACGTGTCCGCCGAGGGCGGCGGCCCGCTCGCCGATCCCGCGCAGACCACGGCCCGGCCGGTAGTGCTTCGGCGGCGCACGGCCAGGCTGCCGGCGATCACGGCGGCGAGCGCCAGGGCCGTCGGCAGCGGGCTGCCGGGCTCCGGCGCCGACCCGAGACGGACCGCCGCCATGGCCGCCAGGACGACGACGGCCGGCAGGACGTCGACCGCCGCCGGCGGCAGCCGGGCGGCCCAGGCCCGCTCCCCCGTCCCCGGTCCGCCGGTCGCCCTCACCTGGCCCGCCCCCGCCCCGTCCCCGAATGTCTGACGTGACGTCAAATCGCCACGGTTGCACCAGGTTAGCGAAAGAGCGCGGCGGGGGCCCTCCGGTCACACCGGTCGGGTCCGGCCCTCCCAGTACGGCTCCCGCAACCGCCGCTTGTACAGCTTGCCGTTGGGGTCGCGGGGCATCTCGGCGATGAAGTCGATGCTCTTGGGGCGCTTGTAGCCGGCGAGCCGGTCGGCGCAGTGGGCGAGGAGGACGGCTGCGAGGTCCGGACCCGGCTCCTGGCCCGGGGCCGGTTCGACGACGGCCTTGACCTGCTCGCCCCAGTCGTCGTGCGGGATGCCGAAGGCCGCGGCGTCGGCGACCGCGGGGTGGGCGAGCAACTCGGACTCGATCTCCGCGGGGTAGATGTTGACGCCGCCCGAGATGATCAGGTCGATCTTGCGGTCGCGGAGGAACAGATAGCCGTCCTCGTCGAGCACGCCGAGGTCGCCGACGGTGAAGAAGTCGCCGATGCGGTTCTTCTTCGTCTTGTCCTCGTCCTTGTGGTAGGCGAAGCCGCCGGTCGTCATCTTCATGTAGACGGTGCCGAGCTCGCCGGGCGGCAGCCGCTCGCCGTCGTCGTCGAAGACGGCCAACTCGCTGATCGGCCAGGCCTTTCCGACCGTGCCGGGCTTCTTCAGCCAGTCCTGCGCCGTGGCGAACGCGCCGCCGCCCTCGCTGGCCGCGTAGTACTCCTCCACGCAGGAGCCCCACCAGTCGATCATCGCCCGCTTCACATGATCCGGGCAGGGCGCGGCGCCGTGGATGGCATGCCGCATGGACGACACGTCGTACGCCTGCCTGGTGGCTTCGGGGAGTGCGAGCAGCCGGTGGAACTGGGTCGGGACCATGTGGGTGTGGGTGCACTTCTCCCGGTCGATCAGCCGGAGCATCTCCTCGGGCGTCCACTTGTCCATCAGGACCAGCCGGTGGCCGATGTGCAGGGACGCGCCCGCGAACTGCAGGACGGCCGTGTGGTAGAGCGGTGAGCAGACCAGGTGGACGTTGTCGTCGAACGGCCGGACGCCGAAGATGCCGAGGAAGCCGCCGAGATACGCCTCCTCCGGCAGCTTGCCGGTGAGCGGGCGCCGGATGCCGCGCGGGCGGCCCGTCGTGCCCGAGGTGTAGTTCATGACCCAGCCGAGGGTGCGGTCGGCGGGCGCCGACTCCGGTTGTCCGTCGAGGAGTTCGGCGTACGGTCGGAAGCCCTCGACCTCGCCGACGGCGTACCGGCCGGCGGCGGGCAGAGCGGCCTCGTCGGCGGCCCGGCGGGCCTGGTCGGCGAACCGCTCGTGGGCCACGAGGACCTTCGCGCCCGAGTCGGAGACGATCCAGGCGATCTCGGGGCCGACCAGGTGGTGGTTGACGGGGACGAGGTAGAACCCGGCCTGGGTGGCGGCGAGATGGGCGGTGAAGAACTCGGCCGAGTTGGGCAGGACGACGGCGAAGGCGTCGCCGCGTTCCAGACCGGCGGCGCGCAGCCCGTGCACGAGCCGGTTGGCGGCGGCGTGCAGCCGCCCGGCGGTCCACTCCTCGCCGTCGGGGGCGACCAGGACCGTGCGGTCGGGGTCGGCGGTGGCCTGGGCCCAGAAGCCCGCGGGGGGTGTGTTCGCGGTGGTCACTGGCCGCTCCTTCCGGCGATGCGGTTGATGCGGTCCACGGCGTGTTCGAAGCCGCGGGTGAGGTCGTCGAAGACCGCCTGGACGGTCCGGACCTCGTTCATGCGGCCGACGATCTGCCCGACGGGCGTCCCGAGGAGGGGGTCGACCTCGTACTTCTGGATGCGCGAGACGGCCTCGGCGACCAGCAGGCCCTGGAGGGGCATGGGGAGGGTGCCGGGCCCGTCGGCGGCGTCCCAGGCGTCGGTCCATTCGGTGCGCAGCTGGCGGGCGGGTTTCCCGGTGAGGGCGCGGGAGCGAACGGTGTCGCCGGAGCCGGCCTCGAGGAGTTTGCGGGTGAGGGCGGGCGAGTGCAGGTCGGCCTCGGCGGTGGTCAGCCACAGGGAGCCCAGCCAGACGCCCTGGGCGCCGAGGGCGAACGCGGCGGCGATCTGCCGTCCGCTGCCGATGCCGCCGGCCGCGAGGACGGGCAGCGGGGCGACGGCGTCGACGGCCTCGGGCGTGAGAACCATGGAGGCGATCTCACCGGTGTGGCCGCCGGCCTCGTAGCCCTGCGCCACCACGATGTCGATGCCCGCCTCCTGGTGCTTGCGGGCGTGCCGGGCGCTCCCGGCGAGCGCGGCGACGAGGACGTCTTGGTCGTGGGCGCGGGCGACGACGTCGGCGGGCGGCGAGCCCAGCGCGTTGGCCAGCAGCCGGATCGGGTAGTCGAAGGCCACGTCGAGCTGGCTGCGGGCCACCTGTTCCATCCAGCCGGTGATCCGCCACCCGGAGGCCTCGCCCTCGGCCAGTTCGGGCACCCCGTACTTGGCGAGGGTGTCCCGCACGAACTGCCGGTGCCCCTCGGGGATCATCGCCTCGACGTCAGCCTCACTGACGCCCTCGACCTTCTTGGCGGGCATGACGACGTCGAGTCCGTACGGCTTGCCGTCGACGTGGGCCTCGATCCAGTCGAGGTCGCGTTTGAGGTCGTCGGGGGCCGTGTAGCGGACCGCGCCGAGCACGCCGAAGCCGCCTGCGCGGCTGATGGCCGCGGCGACGGCGGGGAACGGCGTGAAGCCGAAGACGGCGTGCTCGACTCCCAGTTGTGTGCTCAGCTCCGTCTGCATGGGCGCAGGATGCCGCAGCCGGTGCGACGACGGAAGCCCTTTTCTGATACACCGTCAGATTCTTGTGTCCTCGGCCTCGAGGACCGCCATCGCCGCGTTGTGCCCCGGCACCCCGCTGACCCCTCCCCCGCGCACCGCGCCCGCCCCGCACAGCAGGACGTTCGGGTGCCGGGTCTCCACGCCCCAGCGGCCGGTGCCGTCGTCCGCGTACGGCCAGGCGAGGTCGCGGTGGAAGATGTTGCCGCCGGGCAGCCCGAGGTCGCGTTCCAGGTCGAGCGGGGTGCGCGCCTCGATGCAGGGGCGGCCCTCGGCGTCGACGGCCAGGCAGTCGGCGAGGGGTTCGGCGAGGTGGGCGTCGAGCTGGGCGAGGGTCGCCTCGAGGAGTTCCTCGCGTACCGCGTCGTTGTCCCGCGCGAAGAGCCGGGCGGGCGTGTGCAGGCCGAACAGGGTCAGCGTCTGGTAGCCCTGTGCGACGAGGTCCGGGCCGAGGATGGTCGGGTCGGTCAGGGAGTGGCAGTAGATCTCGGAGGGCGGGGCGGCGGGCAGTTCACCGGCGGCCGCCTGGGCGTGGGCGCTGGCGAGCTGCTCGTAGCCCTCGGCGATGTGGAAGGTGCCGGCGAAGGCCTCGCGCGGGTCGACGGAGGTGTCCCGCAGCCGGGGCAGCCGTTCGAGCAGCATGTTCACCTTGAGCTGGGCGCCCTCGGCGGGGGTCGGCGGCTCGTCGCCGGTGAGCGCGGCGAGGGCTTGCGGGGAGGCGTTCACCAGGACGTGCCGGGCGGCGGCGACGCCCTCGCCGTCGGCGGTGCGGTAGGCGACCTCCGCGGTACGGCCGTCCGTGTCGATCCGCAGGGCCTCGTGCCCGGTGGCGAGGACGGCGCCCGCGTCCCGGGCCGCGGCGGCGAGGGCGTCGGTGAGCGCCCCCATGCCGCCGACGGGGACGTCCCAGGCGCCGGTGCCGCCGCCGATCACGTGGTAGAGGAAGCAGCGGTTCTGCCTGAGCGAGGCGTCGTGGGCGTCGGCGAAGGTGCCGATGAGCGCGTCGGTCAGGACCACGCCGCGCACCAGGTCGTCCGCGAAGCGCTCCTCGACGGCGACGCCGATCGGCTCCTCGAACAGGGTCCGCCAGGCCTCCTCGTCGTCGACGCGGCGGCGCAGTTCCTCCCGGGTGGGCAGCGGTTCGGTGAGCGTGGGGAAGACCCGCCCGGCGACGCGCCCGGTCATGCCGTAGAACCGCTCCCAGGCCGCGTACTCGCGTGCGCCGCCGGTCAGCCGTGCGAACGCCTCCCGGGTGCGTTCCTCGCCGCCGCCCACGAGCAGGCCGGTGGGCCGCCCGCCGCGCTCCACGGGGGTGTAGGAGGAGATGGTGCGGCCCTGGACGCGGAAGCGCAGCCCCAGGTCCCGCACGATCTTCTGCGGGAGCAGGCTGACCAGGTACGAGTAGCGGGACAGCCGGGCGTCCACGCCGGTGAACGGGCGGGTGGAGACGGCGGCGCCCCCGGTGTGGTCCAGCCGTTCCAACACCAGCACGGACCGGCCGGCCCGGGCCAGATAGGCGGCGGCGACCAGCCCGTTGTGCCCGCCGCCGACGATGACGACGTCGTAGGCGCGGCGATCGTCGTGTCCGTCGTTTCCCTCGTGAGCAGCCATGCCTCTTCGTAACACGAGCCGATCAAGGTCGGCCAGGGGAGGTCGGGGCCGGCGGAGCGGCACGACCGGGACGGGCCGCTCAAGTACGGTGAATCCCATATGTGTTGGACCGGAAAGGAACCTGTGGCCGTCGATCCGGAACTTCAGCCCGAACCCCGTCGGACAGCCGCGCTGCTGGTCAACCGGCGCGGTCAGTACCTTCTCCATCTGCGTGACGCGCACAAGCCGATCTGCGATGCGGGCGCCTGGTCGTTGCCCGGCGGCGCCTGCGAGGGGGACGAGACGCCCGAGGAGGGCGTCGCGCGCGAGCTGCTGGAGGAGACCGGGCTCGTTCTGGCGGGGCTGACCCGGTTCACAGTGGTCAACGGCATCCAGGTGTTCATCGGCGGCTGGGACGGCGACCCCTCGCGGCTGCCCGTCACCGAGGGCGTCATGTTCGCCTTCTTCGACATGGCGACCACCGCTCACCTGACGATGGCGCCGGGGGCCGCCGAGGTTCTCGCCCGGCACCGGGCCGCGCCGGTCGTTCCCGCGCCGCAGCCGTCCGTCCGGCAGACCGTCCCCAACGTCGTCGGCGTCCACCTCTATCTGGAGCGGGACGGCAAGATCCTCCTCGGTCGGCGTCACCCCGACTCGCCCTTCGCTCCCCGGCACCACCACTTCCTGGCCGGGCACTGCGAGCAGGAGTCCGCGGTCGCCTGTCTGATCCGCGAGGCCCGGGAGGAGGCCGGTCTGGAGATCGAGGCGGCGGACGTCGAGCTGGTGCATGTCGTGCACGTCGTGGACGCGCCCGACACGCAGCCCAGACTCCAGCTCGTCTTCCGCGCCCGGTGCCCGCGGGGCGAGCCGCAGCTGCTGGAGCCGGACAAATGCCTCGGCTGGGACTGGTGGCCGCTGGACGCCCTCCCGGAGCCGATGGTGCCGTACGCGCGGGCGGCGATCGCCGGGATCCAGGAGGGGCGGCCGTACACGGAGCTGGGCTGGGACCAGGACCCGTCCAGCCCCCGTCCCCGGACGGGTCTACGCCCCGCCCGCCGCCCGTCGCTGCCGTAGCGCCGCCACCCTTCGGTACAGCTCGACCGCCTCCTGGCCCCGGCCGAGCTGTTCCAGGCAGTGGGCCTCGTCGTTGCGGCTGGCCAACGTGTCGGGGTGGTCGGCGCCCAGGACGCGTTCGCGGGCCGAGGCCACCCGCCGGTACTCGGTGAGCGCGTCGGCCCAGCGCCCCAGCCAGCCGAGGCCGACGGCGACCTCTCGGCGGCTGACCAGGGTGTCGGGGTGGTCGGCGCCGAGGACGCGTTCCCGGATCGCGCACACGTCCCGGGACTCGGCCAGCGCTTCCTCCCAGCGGGCCAGTCGGCCGAGGTTGACGCCCAGCCCGTGGCGGGCGCGCAGGGTCTCGGGGTGCGCCGGGCCGTCGATGCGGGTGCGGTCGTCGACGAGGTCGCGGTAGAGCTGGAGCGCCTCCGCGCTGCGGCCGAGGCGGCCCAGGCTGATGCCGGTCTCGTAGCGGGCGGCGAGGGTGTCGGGGTGGTCCGGTCCGAGGGCGTGCGCGCGGGCCGCGGCGACCTCGCGGTAGGTCTGGAGCGCCTCCGGCCAGCGGCCCAA
The DNA here is from genome assembly GCF_040655955.1 of Streptomyces sp. NPDC050263. Lineage (NCBI taxonomy): Bacteria > Bacillati > Actinomycetota > Actinomycetes > Kitasatosporales > Streptomycetaceae > Streptomyces > Streptomyces sp. NPDC050263. Next base: position 22,882 of record NZ_JBFAKW010000029.1, read on the forward strand.
CTGGCCGAGGGCGTAGGCGACTTCGTAGCGGGTGACGAGCGTGTCCGGGTGGGTGGGGCCCAGGACCCGGGTGCGGGCGACGGCCACCTCGCTCGCCATCCGGTAGGACTCCTCCAGCCGGCCGAGTCTGCTGAGGTTGAAGGCGAGGTTGTGCCGGCAGCGCAGGGTGTCGGGGTGGTCGGGGCCGGCCGTGCGCACCCGGGCGGCGAGCACCGAGGTGTACACCTGGTGGGCGTCGAAGTGGCGGCCCAGCCGGCCGAGCACGTAGGCCATCTCCTGGCGGGTGGCGAGGGTGTCGGCGTGGTCGGCGCCGAGCACCCGGGTGCGGGCGGCGGTCACCTGCTGGTACTCGCGCAGTGCGTCGGCGGCGCGGCCGGTGCGGCTGAGGGTGAAGGCGACCTCGTAGCGGCTGGCAAGGGTCTCGGGGTGGTCCGGGCCCAGGAGGTGGGCGCGTTCGGCCGCGACGGCGCGGTGCACCTCCCCGGCCTCGGCCCAGCGGCCGAGCCGGCCCAGGCTGAGGCCGGCGTTGTGCCGTCCGGCGAGCGCGGTGAGCGCCTGCGGGGACGGTGTGTCCGGCGCGGGCGGCGCGGGGACGGCGCCGAGGGCCGGCCGGGGGATCCACTCGCCGGTCAGGGCCGCGCCGGCGTCCGGGGGCGGGACCGGCAGTCCGGCGCCGGTGGCCTTGTGGCCGGTGGTCATGCCCTGGGTCCAGGCGGGCAGCCGGGGTTCGCGGCCGGCGGACTCGGGCGGCCGCAGTTCGGGGCGGGGCGTCACCAGGGTGGGCACGTACCCGGGCGGCGTGGTGCGGGCCGCGGCGATGCGCCGGACGATCTCGCGGGCGTCGTGCGGGCGCTGTTCGGCCTGTTTCGCCAGCAGGTCGAGGATGATCCGGTCGAGGTGTTCGGGCAGGTCGGGACGGAGTTCGCGGGGCGGCCGGGGCGGGGTGTCCCGGTGGGCGACGAGGATGGCCCAGGGGTCCTCCAGGTCGAACGGCGGGGCCCCGGTGGCGATCTCGTACAGGACGCATCCCAGCGAGTACAGGTCGCTGCGCTGGTCGACCTCCTCGCCGCCGATCTGCTCCGGTGACATGTAGTGCGGGGTGCCCATGGCGATGCCGGTTCCGGTGAGCCGGGAGGTGAAGCCGATGTCGTGGCCGAGGCGGGCGATGCCGAAGTCGCAGATCTTCACCGTGCCGTCGGCGAGCCGCACGATGTTGGCCGGCTTCAGATCGCGGTGCACGATGCCCTGCCGGTGGGTGTAGGCGAGGGCCGCCGCGACCTGGTCGGCCATGTCCACGACGTCGGCGACGGGCAGCGGCCTGCGCTCGTTGTCGTCGAGCAGCTGGCAGAGGTTGCTGCCGTCCAGGAGTTCCATGACGAGGAAGAGGACGCCGTCGCTGTCGCCGAAGTCGTGGACGACCGTCACCCCGCGGTGCTGGAGCGAGGCGGCGACGCGGCCCTCGCGCCGGAACCGCTCGCGCAGGACGCGCCCGGAGGACGGGTCGTGGTGCGGGCCGATCGGTTTGAGGCACTTCACGGCGACCTGCCGGCCGAGGGACTCGTCACGGGCCCGCCACACCTCGCCCATGCCGCCGCGCCCGATCAGGTCCAGCAGCCGGTACCGGCCCTGGATCAGCCTGCTCTCCTCCGCCATAGCGCGCCGCCGCCCCCGTAACTTTCCGGCCCTCCCCCTGGCTGGTTCAGTATGGCGGCCTATCGCCCGACTTTGTACGGGGCCGGGCGGGCTTGTGGGCCGAGCCTCGCCATGGCCCGCAGGATGTGTTCGGGCGGGAGTCGCCAACGCAGACGTGCGGGAACGCAGCGCAGCAGGGTGCCCGTGGCACGCAACTCCCGGGTGACGACAGCGGGTTCGGGGGGCTGCCTGCCGTACAACTCGTGGGCGTACGGCGGCAGCGAGGCGTACGCGAGGTGCGCCACACGCCGCCAGAGCAGGGCGCGCGCCGGGACGAGCAGGGGGTGGATCGGCGGCCGGAGCAGGAAGTCGTCCACCTCGCGGGCGTCCGCCCCGGCGGCGAGTTCGGGGCGGATCTTCTCGAAGTAGGCGTCCATCTCCGCCTGGCTCGCGGGCACGACGTCGGGGTCCAGGCCCACCAGGCGGGCGCTGACGCGCTGTTCGGCCACGTAGCGGTCGGCGGTGCGGTCGGTGAGGGGGTAGCCGGAGCGGCGCAGGACGTGCAGGTAGGAGTCGATCTCGGCGCAGTGCACCCACAGCAGCAGTTCGGGTTCGTCGACGCCGTACCGCTCGCCCGTGTCGGGGTCGTTCGCGGAGAGCATGCGGTGGATCTTGCGGACCCGGGCGCCCGCCTTCTCGGCCGCCTCGGCAGTGCCGTACGTGGTCGTGCCGACGAAGTCGGCGGTGCGCATGAGCCGGCCCCAGGCGTCCTGCCGGAAGTCGGAGTTCTGCATGACTCCGCGGACGGCACGGGGGTGCAGTGCCTGGAGATAGAGCGCACGGATCCCGGCGACCCACATCATCGGGTCACCATGGACCTGCCATGTCACGCTCCGCGGGCCGAACAGCCCCGGGTCGGCCGTCATACCGGCAGTCTGACCAGGATCGTCAGTTGACACAAGGCAACAGTCGTGACCTGCGCTGACGCCGTCCGGCTCCAACGGTCTCCGTCACAGCCCGAGGATCACTTCGCGTACAGCGGCCGGCCGGGAGAGGAACGGGTGATGGCCGGCGTCGAGCTCCACGACGCGGCCCGCCCGGCCGGCGTACTCGCGTTGCAGCCGGGCGGGGGTGCCTCTGTCCTGGGCGCAGACGAGGTACGTCGAGGGCACATGCCGCCACGCTGCCGCCTTCACCGGCTGTTCGAGGACCGCCAGGCTCTGCGGGGCCGTCCGGTCCGCGGCCTGTCGCCGGATCCGCGGATCGCAGTCCTGGAGGAACGTCTCGGCCAGGGCGTCGGGCCGGACGGTGAAGGTGCCGGCCTCGGGATCGATGTCGAGAAACGGGGCGGGCTCCTCGCCGCCGAACGAGGAGAGGCTCTGCCCTTCCTCGGGCAGGTAACTCGACACGAGCAACAGGTGGTGCACGGCGTCGACGCCGGCAGCCGCCTGCGCGGTGACGGTCCCGCCATAGCTGTGGGCGACCACGACGGTCGGCTCGTCGCTCGCGGTCAGTACGTGCCGGACCGCGGCGACGTCCTCGGCCAGCCCGGGTCCTCCCGCGCCCGTCACCTCACCCGTCTCGCCGCAACTCGGCAGGGCGGGCGCCTCGCCGGCGACACCCCGCTCGGCCGGCAGCTCACCGGTTCGGTGCCACCGGCTCCCCGAGCGGCTCGAGCCCTTGGCCACCGCCGCGGGCACCTCCAGCCGGATGCTGATCTACCACTTCGGAACCCGTGACGGACTGCTCCGCGAGATCCTCGGACAGGCCCGGCAGCGCCTACTACCGCTGGTTCATGGACCCCGCCGAACGCCTGGTCTACCCCGCGGAAGACCACGAACACCACGGCCGCACCCAGGCAGCCCGCCCGCGGGTCGCGCTGTCAGCCGGCAGCGACGCCCCCCGAGCCGCCCGGATTCTCGCCGAACTCCAGGAGCACAGCCCCGAGTTCGTCCGCTACTGGGAACTCCAGGAAGTCGCCCAGCACTACGACGAGAGCAAGACCTTCCTCCCTCCCGAGCTCGGCCGCATCGAAGTCGACGGCCAGATCCTGTTCACCGCGAACCGGGCCCAGACCCTCGTCGTGCTGACCACCCGCCCCGGCACGGAGAGTCACAGCAAGCTCGAACTGCTCTCCGTCATAGGGCACCAGCAGCTCACCCCCTGACGTCCGGGCTCGACCCGTGTCGAGCGCCGGATGAACACCTCCTGCTTCGACCTGCGCACCGTCAAGGACAGGAACACCCTGATGAACACATCGGACGCCACCGCGGCCGAGCGGGCCGACGCCGCCCGCAACCGTGCCCGGCTGCTGGCGGCGGCGGCCGGGCTGGTGGCCGAGCGTGGTGCCGAGCACGTGACGATGCACGAGGTCGCGGAAGTGGCCGGGGTGGGGCCGGGCACGGAGGTCTCCGGAACCGGCTGGACCACATCCCGTGCTCGACGATCTTGCCGTTACGGACCCGGAGAGGAGAATCTGTCCATGGTCGGCGGTCCTGGCACGATGCCTGCGGAGTCCCGCGGCTTCCTCGACGACCACAGCGGTGTCGGTCAGCCGCCGCACCTCGGACTCATCTCCGAAGTGCTGAGCCGGGACCGAACCTCCGGCACTGCCGGCTAACGCCGTACCCGCGGCATCCCCAGCCCTATCCACGAGATGATCTCCCGCTGGATCTCGTTGTTGCCGCCGCCGAAGGTGAAGATCACGGCGGAGCGGTAGCCCCGTTCGAGTTCGCCGTGCAGCACGGCGCCCGCGGAGCCCTCCTGGAGTGCGCCCGGGGCCGCGACGACCTCCATCAGCCAGGCGTAGGCGTCCCGACGGGCCTCGGAGCCGTAGACCTTGACGGCGGAGGCGTCCTGCGGGGTGAGGGTGCCGTTCTGGAGGGCGCCGACCATCTGCCAGTTCAGCAGCTTGAGGGCGTCGAGCTTCACATGGGTCTGGGCCAGGCGCCGCCGCACCCAGGGCAGGTCGACGACCCGGCGGCCGTCGGCGAGCTTGGTCTCCGTCGCCCAGCGCTGTACGTCGTGCAGAGCGCGGATGGCCATCGTGCCGTGCGCGGCGAGGGTCACGCGCTCGTGGTTGAGCTGGTTGGTGATCAGCCGCCAGCCCTGGTTCTCGGCGCCGACCCGCCGGGAGACCGGGACCCGGACGTTCTCGTAGTAGCTGGCGGTGGTGTCGTGGGAGGCGAGGGTGCGGATGACGGTGCAGGAGTAGCCGGGGTCGGCGGTCGGCACGAGCAGCATGGTGATGCCCTTGTGCGGCGGGGCCTCGGGGTCGGTGCGCACGGCGAGCCAGACCCAGTCGGCGGTGTCGCCGTTGGTCGTCCAGATCTTCTGCCCGTTGACCACGTATGCGTCGCCGTCACGAACCGCACGTGTCTTGAGGGCGGCGAGGTCGGTGCCGGCGTCGGGTTCGCTGTAGCCGATGGCGAAGTCGATCTCGCCGGCGAGGATCTTCGGCAGGAACTCGGCCTTCTGCTCGTCCGTGCCGTACCGCATGATCGTCGGTCCCACGGTGTTGAGCGCCATCAACGGCAGCGGTACCCCGGCCTGGGCGGCCTCGTCGAAGAACACGAACTGCTCGATCGGCGTCAGGCCGCGGCCGCCGTACTCCTTGGGCCAGCCGACGCCGAGCCAGCCGTCTGCGCCGAGCCGGCGGATGGTCTTGCGGTAGAAGCGTTTCGCGGCGACCGGGTCGATGTGCCGGGCGTAGGCGTTGGCCGGCACCAACTCGGCGAAGTAGGCGCGCAGTTCGGCGCGCAGCCGCAGCTGCTCGGGCGTGTGGTCGAGGTGCACGGCGCCTCCTGGCTTCCCAAGGCCGGTGTTCTGAAGGTCCTGACGGCGCACACGGTAGAACGTGTTCCAGAAATTGGGAATGGGGAGGAAGACGCGAAAGGGCCCCGGGAGCGGCAGCGCTCCCGGGGCCCTTCAACAGTGCGATCAGTGAGGTACCGGGGTCGCCTGGCCCGTCACCGCCCGCTGCTCGGCGGCCCCGGGGGCGAGCAGGCGCTCCGCGAGCACCCCGAAGACGAGCCCGAAGGCGGTCCACAGAGCTGCCTGGACGGCGAGGGCGGCGAGCCGGTACTGCCACAGCAGGGTGGCCGGGAACTCCGCCGGAGCCTCGTCGAACGACGGCAGGAACGCGTACGCCAGGCCCACGACGAGGACGAAGAACCCGCCCGCCGCCAGCGTGGCGTTCCAGTTGCCCAGGCGCGGCGCGAGACGCCTGCCCAGGACGACGGCGCCGACCGCCAGCAGCACACTGAGCACGACCATCAGGAAGTACAGCGTGGTGCGCTGGTCGAGGGTGTCGGGATCCCCGACGGCCGGCGGGTTGGCGGGGTACTTCAGGAACGGGACGACATACACCGAGAGCAGCCCGCCGCCCGCCAGGAGCAGCGCGCTCGCGCGCGGCCCGAAGCGGCCGATCCTGCCGAGCGCGAAGCAGTACGCGAGGGCCGCGATGCCGCCGAACGCGACGCCGTAGACGAGGACCCCGGTGGACAGCCCCGCCGTGGACTGGAGGGTGCGGCTGACGAGTTCCTCGCCGCCGTGCTCATGGGCGTGCGCCTCCTCGAACGCGATCGCCTCGTCGACGCGCGGTTCGCCCAGGAAGTAGGCGACGACGAGGGCCGCCAGGCCCGCGGCGAGTCCCGCGAGCATGCCACGGACCAGGAGGTTTCTGACAGTTGCGGAGTTCATGAGCGGATACGCTTCCTCTTCGCTGTCAGTGGCAGGGGAAGCCGAGCAGGTGACGGGCGTCGTGCACCCACTCGTGGACGCCCTCGCCGGACACCACGGACGTGGCGCCCTGTTCGGCGCCGACGAAGTACAGCAGGACCAGCATCAGAATGCCGAAGAAGACCGCCCACGGGACGATCGCCCCGATCGGCAGCTTCTCGGGGAGGACGGTAGGAGTAGCGCTCGGCTGGACGGCGGACTGCGCCATGGCAGGACCTCCTGGGGGAACTCGCGTCCCGGCTCGGTGGTGCACAGGACGACGGTGCGGGTCTGACTCACCCGGCCCGCACCTGAGATGGGGGCCCGGCACACAGTGGCGCGACCGTGCCGGGCTTCCACCGGCTTCCGCTCGTCCGTCGTCGATGTCGATTTCGTCGAGGACCGTACCGCGAAAGTGCAGATCCGGCCAAGGGCGCACGAACGGGGTACGGAAGCGGGACCGGCGGCCCGTCCGGCAGGATGACCTCCCATGACGGGTGAGGAACTCATGGCGCTGCTCGGCCGCGCCGGGCTGGAGACCGCCGAGCGCTGGCGGTCCGAGGAGGTGCCGCCGGCCCGCGCCGCCTGGCGCCGGATCGCCTCGGCGCCGGCCACCGCGACGGTCACCGTGCCGGTTGACCGGCCCGGCGAGGTCGACGAGCGGTGGCACCGACTCGCGGTCGAGAGCGGCCTGTTCGACGGCGACGGCGTGTTCCTCGTCGACGTGGAGGGCGACCGGCCGGCCTGTCGGCCCAGGCGCTGGACCCGGGTCCGGCTCACCCCCGGCTGGAGCCTTGCCCGCGTGCTGGGCGAACGGCTCGGTGAGCAGCCGGAGTTCGTGACGAGCGGCGAGCCTCTCGTACGCGGACGGCGGAAGCCCGGCCCGCCGGTCCCGTTCGACCCGGGGATCCACCGCTACCCGCTCGACTGGGTCGTGGCCCTGCACGAGGACCCCGACGCGATGCGCCGCCTCGCCGCGTCCGCCCACCCGCCCACCCGCTCGTCCGCTCGTCCGCTCGTCCGCTCGTCCGCTCGTCCGCTCGTCCGCCGGAGCGTCGCGCGCGCCCGCCGCCTGCCGGCGGACGTCGTGGAGCGCCGGGCCCGGGACGAGGACCGGGTGGTGCAACTGTTCCTCGCCGAACGCCGCGACGACGCGCCCGCCGACATGCTCGTGTCGGTGTGGCGATGGTGGACCGGCAGCTTCAGCGCCCCCGACCGGCCGCACGGCCGCCCCGGCTTCTCCCGCCGTGACCTCCTCCGGTACGCCGACGATCCCAGTCCCCGGATGCGGCGACCGGCCCTGGCCGACCCCGACTCGACGGCCGATCTCGACGGCCGATCTCGTCGAGCGGTTCGGCCGGGGCCCGAGCGAGAAGGTCAGGCGCCGGGCCGCGAGCGACCCGCGGCTGTCGACGGCCTCGGCCGTACGGCTGCTCGACGACCCCCACGAGCACATCCGCGACGCGGCCACCCGGCACCCGCGGCTGCCCGCCCGCGTACTGGCAAGGCTGCCGCGGGACCGCGAGACCGCGCAGGACGCGGCCCGCAGCCCCGCACTGCCCGTCGCGGTCACGCGCCGGATGCTGCACGAGATACGAGAGAAGGGCGTCGCATGACGAGCAGGCTGGTACTGGTCTCCCCCGCGCTCACCGCCGCCCTGCGCGAGGCGCGGTTCGACGACGGCTGTCCGCTCGACGAGGTCGGGCTGCGGCAGGCCCGGGCGGCCGCCGGGACGCTGCCGACGGCCGAGCGCGTCTGGACGTCCCCCACCGTGCGCTGCCGCGAGACGGCCGCCGCGCTGGGGCTGGACGCCGTGGACACGCCCGGGCTGGCGGCGCTGGACGCGGGCCGCTGGCGGGGCGAGGCCCTGGCGGACGTGGGGGCGCGGGAGCCGGACGCGCTGGCCGCGTGGCTCACGGACCCGACGGCCGCGCCGCACGGCGGGGAGTCGGTGCGGGCGGTGTGCGAACGGGTGGCCGCCTGGCTCGACACGGTCGCGCTGCAACCGGGGCGGACCGTGGTCGTCGCCGAGCCCGAGATCGTCCGGGCCGCGGTGGTACGGGCGCTGGGGGCGCCGGAGTCGGCCTTCTGGCGCACCGATGTGCCGCCGCTGACGGCCGTGGAGCTCAGCGGCCGGTCGGGGCGCTGGAACGTACGGATGGGCTCCTCGCTGTGAGTGTGCCTGCGTGTGGTCTCAGCCCAGCGTGCCGAGGAACTCCGTGCAGGTCGCGGCGCAGGTACGGCAGGCGGCCGCGCCGTCCTCGGCGCCCGGGTGCCTGTCGAGGACGTGGGCGCACTCCAGGCAGACGGTCCGGCACCACTCCAGCTGGGCGCGGAGGCCGGCCTCGTCCATCCGGCTGTCCTCGGCCAGCACCCGGCAGGTGGCGTCGCACACCTCCGCGCACATGATGCCCTTGCGTCGCACGAGTTCCTGGCGTTCGCTCGCGTCCGGGTCCACGAGGCTCGCGCGCAGCGCACAGGCTCGCGCACATTCGGTGCACGCCTGCGCGCAGGCGAAGCGGTCCTCGAGGAATCGGAAGAGTTCCTGTGTGGATGTCGTCGAAGTCACCCCCGGCGGGTAGCCGGGAAGTGCGGGGCCAAACCCGCCCGGCGGCTGCGACAGCGCGCGCCGGACGCCACGCGTGAGGTTCCGTCGACGGGGAGTCACGGCCTCGAAATGGCCCCGGAATGGCGGGTTCATGACCCGTTACGGGGGTATTCGGCTGATATGACTACCGCAAGCATGCAGCTGGCCGCCGCGAGCGGCCTGCTCAGCCTCGTGCTGTTCGTCGTCGGCATGGCCGTGTTGGCCGTGCTGGCCGGCGGCTTCTGGCTGGGCTCGCGTGTCAAGTCGCGCGAGCCGGACCGGCCACGCCCCGAAGAGCAACCGCAGCTGCCGCCGGGCGGCGCGGTGCGTGAGATCCGCGAGAACCGCGAGCCCGAAGAGGTCCCCCGGACCCCGAAGGGGGGCCGGCCCCTGACCCCGTACGAACTGACCAACATGCAGACCAAGGCGAGCACGGACCAGAAACGGCCGCGCTGGAGCCGCGGCAGCAGCGGCTCGTTCGGCGGCGGCGGCCTGGGCGCCCACTGATCGCCGGACCCTCTCGCCTGCACCGCTTGCCCATCGCCGCCTGCCTGTCGTCGAGCACGACCTCACCGGGGTGACGCCACCCCGGTGAGCCGTGCGTGCGGCTCTCCCGTGCCGCCGCTCCGCCGGTCAGGCGCCGACGTAGGTCGCCAGGTGCTCCCCGGTGAGGGTGGGGCGGGTGGCGACGAGGTCGGCCGGGGTGCCCTCGAAGACGATCTTGCCGCCGTCGTGGCCGGCGCCGGGGCCGAGGTCGATGATCCAGTCGGCGTGCGCCATGACGGCCTGGTGGTGCTCGACGACGATGACGGACTTCCCGGAGTCGACGAGCCGGTCCAGCAGGCCGAGCAGGTGTTCGACGTCGGCGAGGTGGAGGCCGGCGGTCGGCTCGTCGAGGACGTAGACGCCGCCCTTGTCGCCCATGTGGACGGCCAGCTTGAGCCGCTGCCGCTCGCCGCCGGAGAGCGTGGTGAGCGGCTGGCCGAGGGTCAGATAGCCGAGCCCGACGTCGGCGAGCCGGTCGAGAATGCGGTGCGCGGCCGGGGTGGCGGCCTCGCCGGCGGCGAAGAACTCCTCGGCCTCGCTCACCGACATCGCGAGCACCTCGCTGATGTCCCGGCCGCCGAGGCGGTACTCGAGAACGGCAGGCTGGAACCGCTTCCCCTCGCAGTCCTCGCACAGGGTGGCGACGGTCTGCATGATCGCCAGGTCGGTGTAGACGACGCCGGCGCCGTTGCAGGTGGGGCAGGCGCCCTCGGAGTTGGCGCTGAACAGCGCCGGCTTGACGCCGTTGACCTTGGCGAACGCCTTGCGGATCGGGTCGAGCAGCCCGGTGTAGGTCGCCGGGTTGCTCCGCCTGGAGCCGCGGATCGGGCTCTGGTCGACCGACACCACGCCCTCCCCGGCGGGCACCGACCCGTGCACGAGCGAGCTCTTGCCGGAGCCGGCGACGCCGGTGACCACGCAGAGCACGCCCAGCGGGAGGTCGACGTCGACGCCCTGGAGGTTGTGCGTCGTCGCGCCGCGGATCTCCAGTGCGCCGCTCGGCTTGCGCACCTCGTCCTTCACCGCGGCCCGGTCGCCCAGATGGCGGCCGGTGACGGTGTCGGCGGCCCGCAGATCCTCGACGGCGCCTTCGAAGCACACGGTGCCACCGGCCGTGCCGGCGCCCGGGCCGAGGTCGACGACGTGGTCGGCGATCGCGATGACCTCCGGCTTGTGCTCCACGACGAGGACGGTGTTGCCCTTGTCCCGCAGCCGCAGCAGCAGGTCGTTCATGCGCTGGATGTCGTGCGGGTGCAGGCCGATGGTGGGCTCGTCGAAGACGTAGGTGACGTCGGTGAGCGAGGAGCCCAGGTGGCGGATCATCTTGACGCGCTGCGCCTCGCCGCCGGACAGCGTGCCCGCGGGCCGGTCCAGCGCGAGGTAACCGAGGCCGATCTCCACGAAGGAGTCGAGGGTCTGCTGGAGCGCGGCGAGCAGCGGCGCCACCGACGGCTCGTCGAGCGCGCGCACCCATTCGGCCAGGTCGCGGATCTCCATCGCGCAGGCGTCGGCGATGCTGATCCGCTTGATCTTCGACGACCTGGCGCCTTCGCTGAGCCGGGTGCCGTCGCACTCGGGGCAGACGGTGAAGGTGACGGCCCGCTCCACGAACGCCCGGATGTGCGGCTGCATCCCCTCCTTGTCCTTGGACAGGAACGACTTCTGGATCTTCGGGATCAGGCCTTCGTAGGTGAGGTTGATGCCGTTGACCTTGATCTTGACCGGCTCCCCGTAGAGGAAGGCGTGCAGCTCCCGCTTGGTGTACCTGCGGATCGGCTTGTCCGGGTCGACGAAGCCGGACTGGGCGTAGAGCTGCACGGTCCACTGGCTGTCCGACTTCCAGCCGGGGATGGTGAACGCGCCCTCGGACAGCGACTTGGTGTCGTCGTACAGCTGGGTGAGGTCGATGTCGGAGACCGAGCCGCGGCCCTCGCAGCGGTTGCACATGCCGCCGGTGCGCTCGTAGGTCGCCTTCTCGGCCTTGGTCCGGTCGCCGCGCTGGACGGTGATCGCCCCGCTCGCCCGGACCGAGGCGGTGTTGAAGGAGTACGCGCTGGGCGGGCCGATGTGCGGCTTGCCGAGCCGGCTGAAGAGGATGCGCAGCATCGCGTTGGTGTCGGTGGCGGTGCCGACCGTGGAGCGGGGGTCGGCGCCCATCCGCTGCTGATCGACGGTGATCGCGGTGGTCAGCCCGTCGAGGACGTCGACCTCGGGCCGCGCCAGAGTCGGCATGAAGCCCTGTACGAAGGCGCTGTAGGTCTCGTTGATCAGCCGCTGCGACTCCGCGGCGATGGTGTCGAACACCAGGGAGCTCTTGCCCGAGCCGGAGACCCCGGTGAACACCGTCAGCCGGCGCTTCGGGATCTCGATGCTGACGTCCTTGAGGTTGTTCTCGCGCGCGCCGTGCACGCGGATCAGGTCGTGACTGTCGGCGACGTGCAGCTCAGGCGACTGCGTGTCCGTTCTGCTGGCCATGATCGTCTTCTCTCCGTCCCGGGTGCCCGGCTCGCTCCGACCAACCTAGGCGTGACCCGGGGGTGAGCGCTTCTCGAATACTGATCGGCTCCTGATCGGTTCGGTGACGTTCAGGTTCGGACAGGCAGCGGACAGGCAGCGGACAGTAAGCGACAACGGGGAGCGAGGGCGGGCCGGAGGCGCTGAGATGGCCTGATTCGTCGTGCAGGATGAGGTGGAAGATGGCCGACTTGATGCGGGCGGAACCGGCGCGGCGCGCGGGTGCGGGGGCGGGCGTTGCGACTCAGAGCGTTCAGCCGCACTTGAAGCAGACTGTCAAGCGGAACGTGAAGCAAAGCGTCAAACAGAGTATGAAGCGGACCCTGAAGCAGCGGGCCGAGCAGAAACGGTGCGGCTGTGGAGCGTCCGCGCCGGAGGCCGCCGTCGGCGGGGCCGAGGAGCGGTTCCGGGGTCTGCTGGAGGCGGCCCCGGACGCCATGGTCATCGTCGACGACACGGGCACCATCAAACTCGTGAACGCCCAGACGGAGGCGCTGTTCGGGCACGGGCGCGAGGAACTGCTGGGCCGTCCGGTCGAGTTGCTGATCCCGCACCGGTTCCACGGCCAGCACACCGCGCACCGCAGCGGCTACACGGCCAACCGGCAGGTGCGTCCGATGGGCGCCGGTCTCGAACTGCACGGGCTGCGCAAGGACGGCACGGAGTTCCCCGTCGAGATCAGCCTGAGCCCGCTGGAGACCTCGGAAGGGCTGCTGGTGTCGGCGGCCGTGCGCGACGTCAGCGACCGCAAGGCCGCCGAGGCGCGCATCAACGAGCTGGCCGCGCTCGTGGAGTCGTCCCAGGACGCGATCCTCGCCAAGACGCTGGACGGGTACATCACGTACTGGAACGCGGCCGCGCAGCGCCTGTACGGCTACACGGCCGAGGAGGCCATCGGCCGGCATGTCTCGATGCTGGCCCCGCCGGAACTGCGGGGCGAGGTCCGCGCGTTGCTCAAGCGGCTGCGGCACGCCGAGAAGGTCGAGCACTACGAGACGCTGCGGATGACGAACACCGGGGCGCTGCTGGACGTGGACGTCACCCTGTGGCCGACCCGGGACACGCACGGCACCGTGGTCGGGGCCTGTGCGATCGTGCGGGACATCAGCGACCGCAAGCGCGCGGAGGCCGAGCTGACGGCTCTGTACGAGCAGCAGCGGCACATCGCCCTGACGCTCCAGCGCAGCCTGATGGGGACGCCGCCGGCCCTGCCCGGTCTGGCCACCGCGAGCCGCTACCGGCCGGCCACCCAGGGCGCCGGCGTGGGCGGCGACTGGTTCGACCTGATTCCGCTGGGCGCCGACCGGGTGGGGGTGCTGATAGGCGATGTCATGGGCCGCGGGCTGGAAGCGGCCGCCGTGATGGGCCAGTTGAGGTCGGCCGCGCACGCGCTGGCGAAGACCGGTATGCAGCCGAAGCAGTTGATGCGGGCGCTGGACACCTGCGTCGCCGATCTCGACGTGCCCGACCAGCTCGTCACCTGCTGCTATCTGGTGATCGCCCCCGACGCGGGCACGGTGACGGTCTGTTCGGCGGGACATCTGCCGGTGCTGGTCGCCGGCGTGGGCGAGGGCGTCAGCGCGCTGCCCTGTCCGGTCAACGCGCCGCTCGGCGTGGGCGACGTCCTCTACGAGCAGTCCAGTTCGGAGATACCGCCGGGGGCCACGCTGGTCCTCTACACGGACGGTCTCATCGAGACGCCGGGCAGCGACATCGAGGAGCGGATCGGTGAACTGACCGTGCTGCTGGACGAGTTGTTCGTGGGCACGCCGTGCCTGGAGGCCGCGGCCGACCATGTCCTGGCGGGCCTGCTGCCGGACGCCGACGGCCACAACGACGACGTCACCCTGCTGCTCGCGCAGTTGCCGGCCGCGCCGCTGGCCGCCGTCACCACCCACCTCCCGGCCACGCCGGCCTCCGTACCGGAGGGGCGGGCCTTTCTGCACAAGGCGCTCACCTCGTGGGAGTGCGCGGACAACGCCGACGACGCGCTCCTGCTGCTGTCGGAGACGCTGACGAACGCCGTCCAGCACGCGCAGGGCCCGGTCGCCCTGCATCTGCACCGCACGGCCACCGACCTCACGGTCGAGGTCAGCGACCGCAGCCCGCAGCTCCCCCAGCCGCGCCTGGCGGTCGAGGAGGAGGAGTCGGGCCGCGGTCTGATCCTGGTCCGGGCCCTCGCCGCCAGCTGGGGGGTGCGGCCGACGGACGAGGGCAAGACGACCTGGTTCACGCTGAAGCTGTGAGCCCCCGCGGCGGGCCGCCGTCGGCGAGCGCGAAGGCGTCCAGGTGCGCCTGGACGTACGGCACGGCCACAGCGTGCAGTTCGAGCTCGCCGTCGACGAAGGCGGGCTGGACGTTCACCTCGAAGACGACCCCGCCGTTCTCCACCGCCAGGTCGACGCCGGCGAAGGGCAGCCCGACCGAGGCGGTGGCCGCGACGGCGAGTTCGGCGAGCCGCGGGTCCAGGTCCGGCGGGGCGATGTGCACGGCGGTGGCGCCCTGGCAGGTGTTGCAGGGGGTGTCGGTCGCGGGCTGGAGGTGCTCGCGGGCGTGCACGACCCGGTCGCCCAGGACGAAGACCCGGAACTGGTGGCGCTGGCCGTCGGGGGTGACGTTGCCCGCGTCACGGGAGAGCAGCCAGTCGGTGCCGCGTTCGGCGTAGTAGGCGGCGGCCTGCTCCAGTTGGGCGGGGCTGGTGACGTGGAAGGTGTCGTTGCCGCCGGTGCCGACGACGGGCCTGGCCCAGGTGTCGCGGCCGAGCCGGTCGAACGTGTCGGCCGCCTCCCGTGCGGAGGGGCGGTGCAGCACGGCGGTCTCCATCTGGGCGACGCCGTCCCGCACGAAGCGTTCGACGGTGAGGTTCTTCTCGGTCGCGGTCCGCCAGGCTTCGGGGCCGGCGGCGAGGGTCACCACGTCATGGCTCTCCAGGAGCTCCTGGAAGCCGGCGAGAGCCCGTCGGTGGTGCGGCGGGATCTCGTAGAGCAGGACGACATCGGGCACGAAGTCGAGCCGCTCCTCGGGGACTTGCAGCCGTAACCGGCCTCCGTCGCGGACGCCCCGGCCGGTGCCGCCGGTCGCGAAGTGCCGGGAGTCGACCCGGACGGGCGGTGCGCCGGTGAGCAGGTCCACGGCGTCGGCGAGGTAATCGCGGCAGCCTTCGGGCGAGGTGGGGTCGGCGATCAGGGCGATGCACGGTCGGGACACAGCGGCCTCCAGTGGCTCTCGACGCGCGCTCGTACCGCGGGCGGCCCACACGCGGCCCGAGCGGTGTCACGGATGGTGCCTGTCGCGCGAGTGGTCGTCGCACCCGCCGCCCGGGGAGCCGCGCCGGTGTGCGGAGCCGTGCGCCGGGTCCGGTCGGGTGCCGGGCGGGGACGGCCGGTGACCACGGGGGTGGTGGGGCTCGCCCCGCCGGATCCGCGGGCAGGGCTGGCCGACCACTGTAAGCACCGGGCGGGACGCCGTACCAGGGCGCACGACGGGACCGCCCCTGCCCCTTCCTCTGCGCCGTCCGCCTCGTTTTGTGCGCCCTGCCGGCCGACGGGTGAGCGCGCGCCTCAGCCGCCCCAGGCCCGGTCGGGGACCTCGGAGGGAACGCGGTCCGAGGGGCGTGCGCCAGGGGCCTCAGCGCGCTTTGCCGGCCCCGGGGCCGTCGAGGGCGTCGACGCGGGCCACGTTCCGCCGGTCCTCGGCGTCCTGGCTGGCCTCGGCGGCGAACCAGGCGTCCAGGATCTCCTTGAGCAGCGGCTCGGAGGTCAGGCGGAGGCTGAGGGCCAGGACGTTGGCGTCGTTCCAGCGGCGGGCGCCGTCGGCGGTGTAGGCGTCGGTGCACAGGGCGGCCCGGACGCCGGACACCTTGTTCGCGGCGATCGACGCGCCGGTGCCGGTCCAGCAGCACACCACCGCCTGCTCCGAGGCGCCGTCGGCCACGTCCCGGGCCGCCGCCTCCGAGCACACCGCCCACTGCGGGTCGTCGCCGGTGCGCAGCGCGCCGTGCGGCGCCACGTCGTGCCCGCGGCCGCGCAACTCCGCGACGAGGGCGCGGGCCACTGGTTCGTCCATGTCCGAGGAAACCGAGATCCGCATGCCGGCGAGCCTACAGTCGGCCGCCGGTGAGGCCGACCGGATTGGCGGCGGGGAGGATCCCGGAGCCGAGGACGGTCCTGGCGAGCGGATCGAGCAGGTGGGCGAGGCGGTCGGTGGCCTCGGCGCCCAGGGCCGTCCACGGTGTGGCCGCGGCGGCGTCCGTCGCCGCCTCCACCTCCCCGCGCGCGACCGTTCCCGCCTCGGTGAGCCGCCCGTCCTCGTCGAGCCAGCCGCGCTCGCGCAACTCGGCCCGCGCCGACGCCCATTGGCCGAGGTCCCACTTGCGGGTCCGCCGCTGGAACTCCGCGTCGGACTCCCCCGCCGCGCACTTCAGCACCATCGCGTCGACCGGCCCCAGCCGGTGGCCGACGAGCACGGCGACATGGCCGTCACCGCGGTGTTCGCGCAGTGTGGTCACGGCCTGCCAGAGCCTGACGTGTGGCTGCGCCGGGCGGGGCAGGGCCTGGTTGGCGGCGCCCAGCACCCGCCCCGCCGTGTCCGCGGCAAGCGCGGCCGCCCAGGCGAGGTCTGCGGCCTCGGCGAGCTCGGCGGAGCCGATGACGTCCGGGCCGTAGAGGCTGGTCATCGCGGCGTCCACGGCCCGTTCACGTGCCGTCAGCACGTCCTGCGGCGCCGCGCGCCCCCAGGCGTCGGGCAGCGCACGCGCGACGCGGTCGGGATGGAAGACGTAGAAGCAACTGGTGACGACGGAGGCGGGGGCGGGCCCGAGGGGCGCCGCCCGCAGCGCGAAGTATCCCATCCAGTAGCCGAGCATCCCGAGCCCGTCGGCGGCCGCACGCACCTCGGGCGCGAAGTAGACCACCTGGTGCACGGGTTCGAACCGCTCCCACATCGCCCTTGCGACGGTGTCACTCACTTCACGGTCCTCCCGGCTCGGCCTGAGAGGCAGCATCCATCATGACGGCGGTCATAACAACCCGTCGGTCGGCACGGTTGTGGACGTCACGGCCGGCGCTGACCTAAGGTGCGGGGGAAAGCGCTTTCTAGCATGGTCATGCCACCGCCAGCCACTGCCCAGTCCAGGAGCGTCGATGCCGCACACCGCACCTCAGGACCCGCAGCACCCACAGGATCCCCGACCGCTGTGGACCCGGAAGGCGTTTCTGCGGGGCATGACGGCCGTCGGGCTGGTCCCGTCGGCGCCTGCGGTGGGGGCGGCGACCGCCCGTGCCGCCTCGGCTTCCGGTCGGCCGGGGTTCGATCTGGTGACGGACGGCGTCGCGGTCGAGGTGTTCGTGGACGCGGCCGACGACCCCGCCGTGCTCCGCGCGGCCGACGACCTCCGGGCGGATGTGGAGCGGGTCTGCGCAGTGCGGCCGGCGGTACGGCACGACCTGCCGGAGCGGGCCGCCGCGCTGGTCCTGGTCGGGACGCTCGGCGCGAGCCCGGTCATCGACCGGCTCGTCGCACAGGGGCGGCTCGACGTCAGAGGGGTGAAGGGGCGCTGGGAGGCGTCCGTGACCCAGGTGGTGGAGCGTCCGGCGCCCGGGGTGGACCGTGCGCTGGTCATCGCGGGCAGCGACCGGCGCGGCACGGTCTACGGTGTCTACGACACCTCGGAGCGCATCGGCGTCTCGCCCTGGTACTGGTGGGCCGATGTGCCCGTCGAGCGGCGGGACACGGTCACCGTGCCCGCGGGCCCCTGCAAGCGGCTGGAACCGGCCGTCCGTTACCGCGGGGTCTTCATCAACGACGAGCAGAACCTGACCACTTGGTCGCACCGCACCCAGGAGACGGACAAGAACATCGGCCCGGAGACCTACCGGCGCCTCTTCGAGCTGCTGCTCCGGCTGAAGGCCAACTACCTGTGGCCGGCCATGCACCCGTACTCCGACTTCTTCAACAAGTACCGGGAGAACCCCGAACTCGCCGACCGCTACGGCATCGTCGTCGGCTCCAGCCACCCGGAGGCCCTGCTGCGCAACGGGGTTCACGAGTGGGACCCGTGGGCCGAGGAGCACCGGGGCGCGGACGGCGGCCTGCCGGTCTACGACTACACGGTGAACCCGGCCGTCGTCTCCGACTACTGGAGAGCCAGGGCCCGGGAGAACGCGGCCTACGAGAGCAGTTGGACGATCGGCATGCGGGGCCTGCACGACACCGCGCTGGAGACGAAGTACGCGACCACGATCCCGGAGAAGGTCGTGGTGATGAACGACATCATCGCCGACCAGCGCCGGATCCTCGCGGAGGAGGTCGGGGCGGCGGCCGAGCCGCAGATCTTCATCCCGTACAAGGAGGTCCTGGACCTGTACAACGCCGGCGTCCAGGTCCCCGAGGACATCACGCTGATCTGGCCGGACGACAACCACGGCAACATGCGCCAGCTGCCGAACGAGACGGAGCGCGTCCGCCCGGGCGGCAACGGGATCTACTACCACCTCTCCTACTGGGGCCGGCCGCGCAGCTATCTGTGGCTGGACACCACCCAACTCGCCAAGGTCTGGCAGGAGTTGTGCCGGGTGTACGAGCACGGCGTCGACCGGATGTGGATCTTCAACGTCGGTGACCTCAAGTCGATGGAGACCGGCCTCTCCTTCTCGATGGACATGGCCTGGGACGTGGACCGATGGGATGCGGAGGACGCCGGCGGCGCAGGCGTCGAGGGCTTCCTCGGGGAGTGGTACGGACGGCAGTTCGGGCTCCGTCACGCCCGGGAGATCGCCGCGCTGCGCACCGAGTACTACCGGCTCGCGGCGGAGCGGCGCCCCGAGTTCATCGACCGGAGCATGTTCTCCGTGATCCACCACGGCGACGAGGCGGGACGCCGGCTGGCCGCGTACGACCGGCTGCTGCAGCGCACCGTGGCGCTGGGGAGCGAACTCCCCGCGGACTGCCGGGACGCGTTCTTCGAGCTTCTCCAGTACCCCGTGCACGGCGCGTACTTGATGAACCTCAAGTACTACTGGGCGGATCGCAACGCCCTCGCGGTGCGGCAGGGCCGCGGCGCGGGGACCAACCGCTTCGCGGACCTCGCCGAGGCCGCGCACGCCCAGGAGGCGGCGCTCACCAAGCGGTACAACACCGAGGTGGCGAGCGGGAAATGGGACGGCTGCATCAACCCCTACCCCTCGCAGATCCCGAAGGCGCCGGGCCGGCCGGCCGTCACCCGGGTCGCCCGGCAGGAGACCTCGGGGCTGGGGGTCGTCGCGGAGGGCAACGAGACCGGTGCGCAGCGGCCGCTGTCCTTCTCGTCCGTCACCCGGGACCGGCGTTTCGTCGACGTCTTCAACACCGGTTTCCTCGCGGTCACCTGGACCGCGGAGGCCGACCGGCCGTGGGTCCGGCTGAGTTCGGCGGGCGGCACCCTCACCGAGCAGACCCGGGTGTGGGTCGAGATCGACTGGGAGCAGGTTCCCGAGGGCGCGCACGAGGTCACGGTCGCCTTCACGAGCGGCGAGCGGCGTTTCGAGGTGCCGGTGAAGGTCGTCGACGACGCGGAGCGGGCGCGTCGGCGGGCCCGTGGGTTCGTCGAGGCGAACGGCTGGGTCTCGATCGACGCCGTGCACACCGAGCGCCGGGTGGCGCGCGGCGGGGCCCGCTGGCGGACCGTGCGCGGGCTGGGCCGTCGCGGTGCCGCCGTGGAGGCGGTGCCGTCGACGGCCGTCCCGGTCACCTCCGACCTCGCGGCCCGCGCACCGGAGTTGAGGTACCGGGTGCGCTTCAGCAGCACCGGGACCTTCCCGGTCACCGTCTTCCGGCTGCCCTCGCTCGACGAGCGCGGCGCGCGGCGGCTCGCCGTCGCCCTCGACGACCGGCCGCCCGCCGTCCTGTCGGGGCAGGCCGTCGCCACCGGCAACCGCGGTGACGCCTGGGCCCGCAATGTGGAGGAGGGCGTCGAGAAGCTCACGGCGACCGTCACCGTCACCGCACCCGGCGAGCACGTCCTGCGGGTCTTCATGGTCGACCCGGCGATCGCCGTGGACCAGATCGTGATCGACACCGGCGGGCTGCCGGCCGGCGCCTATCTCGCGCCGCCGGAGAGCTACCACCCGGTGTTCAACCCCGAGCCGGACACCGCGGCGGGCCTGGACGCGCCGGGTCGGTAGGGCTCCGCGCGCAGGACGGGCCGTTCAGGAGCCGCTCCGCAGGACCCTGGACAGGCCGAGCGCCGCCGTGCGGACCGCGGGGGCCAGTTGGGCCGGGCTGAAGCGTGCGCGCGGCACGGCCACCGAGAGCGCCGCCACCGTGGCGCCGCCGGCGAAGACGGGGGCCGCGATGCAGTTCACCCCGAGGGCGGCCTCCTGCTCCTCGTAGGCGAGGCCGGAGACCTGGATCTTCTCCAGGGCCGTCCGCAGCCGCCCGGGGTCGGTGATCGAGTACCGCGTCAGGCTCGGCAGCGGCCGGGACAGCACCTCCTCGGTCAGCTCGGCGCCGGAGAAGGCGAGCAGGGCCTTGCCGACGCCGGTGCAGGTCAGCGGCAGGCTGCCGCCGATGCGTGAGGGCAGCCGGAGGGCCTCGTGACCGTGGATGCGTTCGAGGTAGACGACGTCCGTGCCCTCGCGGACGCCGAGGTGCACGGTCTCGCGCGTGGCCTCGAACAGATCCTGGAGGAAGGGCAGGGCCGTCTCGCGCAGATCCAGCCGGTGCGGGACCAGCGAGCCGAGCTCGAACAGCTTCGCGCCGAGCCGGTACTGCGGGCCGGAGCGGTCCAGCCAGCCGAGCCGTACCAGGTCCGCGGCCAGCCGGTGCACGGTCGGCTTGGGCAGGCCGGTGCGCTCCGAAAGTTCCGACAGGCGGTACGGACCGCCGCTCGGACTGAAGCTCTCCAGGATCAGCGCAGCCTTTTCCAGCATGCTGGCACCCTGATTGTTCCGTGTCACGGAACAGAGTTTGTCCCTTCGGCGAGGCCCTGTCTATATCGAAGTCGAACCGCCGCCTCTCCCTCCCTGGAGGTATCCCGTGTCGACCGTGCTCGACGGCGTCCGTCCGGACGCCGTTCCACCGGCCGTGGCCAAGGCCGCCGATCTGCTGGCGGAGGCCGCCCGCACCGGAGCGGCCTGCCCGCCCGTGCGGACGCTGTTCGACGACGGCGACGTCGAGGCCGCCTACGCCGTGCAGCAGCTCAACGTACGGCGCGGCCTGGACGCCGGACGCCGCATCGTCGGCCGCAAGATCGGCCTGACCTCCCCGGCCGTACAGGCCCAACTCGGCGTGGACCAGCCCGACTTCGGCGCGCTGTTCGCGGACATGGCCGTGCCCGACGGCGGCGAGGCGGCCCCCGGGCGGCTGCTGCAGCCCAAGGTGGAGGCCGAGGTCGCGCTCGTGCTGGGGCGTGACCTGCCGCATCGCGAGTGCACGGTCGTCGACGTGCTGCGGGCGGTGGACTTCGCGCTGCCCGCGTTGGAGATCGTCGACAGCCGGGTGCGGGGATGGGACATCTCCCTCGTCGACACCGTCGCCGACAACGCCTCCTGCGGTCTGTACGTCCTCGGCGGCACGCCTGTTCCGCTCACCGCCGTGGATCTGCGTGCCGTGACCATGGCCATGTCCCGGGCCGGCGGGACGGTCTCCGAGGGCACCGGCGCCGACTGCCTCGGCGGCCCGCTCAACGCGGCCGTCTGGCTGGCCACGGCCCTCGCCGAGCGGGGCGACCCGCTGCGCGCGGGCGACCTCGTGCTGACCGGCGCCCTCGGCCCGATGGTCCCCGCCGCCCCGGGCGACGTCTTCGAGGCCCGGATCTCGGGCCTCGGCTCCGTCCGCGTCGCATTTCCCACCGAGGAGGACGGGCAGTGAGCACCAAAGTCGCCGTCATCGGCTCCGGCAACATCGGCACCGACCTGATGATCAAGATCCTGCGGCTGTCGGAGAGCCTGGAGATCGCCGCGATGGCCGGCATCGACCCGGACTCCGACGGCCTGGCCCGCGCCCGCCGTCTCAAGGTCGCCACGACCCACGAGGGCGTCGAAGGGCTCCTCGCGCTGGACGAGTTCGCGGACGTCGAGATCGTCTTCGACGCCACCTCGGCCGGCGCCCACCGCCACCACGATGAGGTGCTGCGGCCGCTGGGCCGCACTCTCGTCGACCTCACCCCGGCGGCCCTCGGCCCCTACGTCGTCCCGCCGGTCAACGGGGACGCCCACCTGGACGCCCCGAACGTCAACATGGTCACCTGCGGCGGCCAGGCCACCATCCCGATCGTCGCCGCGGTCGCCGCCGTCACGCCCGTGCACTACGGCGAGATCGTCGCCTCCATCGCCTCCCGCTCGGCCGGCCCGGGCACCCGGGCGAACATCGACGAGTTCACCGAGACCACGTCCTGCGCCGTCGAACGGGTCGGCGGCGCGGCCCGGGGCAAGGCGATCATCGTCCTCAACCCGGCCGAACCCCCGCTGATCATGCGGGACACCGTGCACTGCCTGGTCTCAGACTGCGCCACCGAGGCCGTCACGGCGTCGATCGAGGAAATGGTCGGGCGCGTGCAGGCCTACGTGCCGGGCTACCGGCTCAAGCAGCAGGTGCAGTTCGACCGGGTGGGCGCCGACGACCCGCTGCGCACCCTCGCTCCCGGCGCGGGCGAGGCGCTGAAGGCGTCGGTCTTCCTGGAGGTCGAGGGCGCCGCGCACTACCTCCCCGCCTACGCCGGCAACCTCGACATCATGACCTCGGCCGCGCTGCGCACCGCGGAGCGCATGGCCGCCCTCCCCCACTCCCGGCTTCGCTCGAGCGGGGGGACCCCCATCGCCACGGAGGTGGCCTCGCGATGACTCGCCTCTACGTCCAGGACGTGACCCTGCGGGACGGCATGCACGCCGTCCGGCACCGCTACACCGTCGACCAGGCGCGCAGCATCGCCGCCGCCCTCGACGCCGCCGGCGTGGCCGCCGTCGAGATCGCGCACGGCGACGGACTCGCCGGCTCCAGCATCAACTACGGCGTGGGCGCCCACACCGACTGGGAGTGGATCGAGGCCGTCACCGACGCCGTGCGGCAGGCGATCCCCACCACTCTGCTGCTGCCCGGCATCGGAACCGTCCACGACCTCGAGCAGGCGCACGCGCTGGGCGTCCGCTCGGTGCGCGTCGCCACGCACTGCACCGAGGCCGACATCTCCGCCCAGCACATCGCCGCCGCCCGCGAGCTGGGCATGGACGTGGCGGGCTTCCTGATGATGTCGCACATGGCCGAGCCCGCCGAACTCGCCCGGCAGGCCAAGCTGATGGAGTCCTACGGCGCGGCCTGCGTCTACGTCACCGACTCGGGCGGCCGACTCACCATGGACGGGGTCCGCGACCGCTTCCGCGCCTACCGGGACGTCCTCGACCCGGCCACCGAACTCGGCATCCACGCCCACCACAATCTCGCCCTGGGCGTGGCCAACACGGTGGTGGCCGTGGAGAGCGGGGCGGTCCGGGTGGACGCGTCTCTCGCGGGGCAGGGCGCGGGGGCGGGCAACTGTCCGCTGGAGGCGTTCGTCGCGGTCGCCGACCTCATGGGCTGGGAGCACGCCTGCGATCTCTTCCCGCTCATGGACGCCGCCGACGACCTCGTACGGCCGCTCCAGGACCGTGAGGTGCGGGTGGACCGCGAGACGCTCACCCTCGGCTACGCGGGGGTGTACTCCAGCTTCCTGCGCCACGCGGAGACCGCCGCCGCCCGCTACGGCCTGGACACGCGCTCCATCCTGGTCGAGGCCGGGCGCCGGGGCATGGTCGGCGGCCAGGAGGACATGATCACCGACATCGCTCTGGACCTCGTCGCCGGATCCACCGCGCCATAGCGCTCGCTACAATTGGAGCGTCCGCTACGGCGGGCTCGGGTGCAGGGGACGGCGAAGGGGCACACGCGATGACCAGTGCGCAGTCGACGCGCAAGAAGCGCGCGAACGGGGTGGAGTCGCGACAGCGCATCCTCGACGCCACCGTCGAGATCGCGGGCGAGCGCGGCTACGAGGGCACGTCCATCGCCGCCGTGAGCGCCAAGTGCGGGCTGCCCGCGAGCTCGATCTACTGGCACTTCAAGGACAAGGACGACCTGATCGGCGCGGTCATCGAGCGCAGCTTCGAGACCTGGCTCGTGGCGGTCGAACTGCCCGGAGAGGAGTCCGGCACCCCGCTGGAGCGGGTCACCGTCATGGCGGGGAACCTCGCGAAGTCCCTCGTCGAGGCCCCCGACTTCCTGCGGCTCGGGCTGATGCTCGCCCTGGAGCGGCGGCCCACCGAGACCCGGGGCCGGACGGTGTACCTCCAGGTCCGCGCCATCGCCGCCGAGCGGATCGGCGAGGTGATCCGGACCCTCCTCCCGGCGCTGGACGAGCCGACCGTGCAGACCCTCACCACGTACACGGTCGCCGGCGCCGACGGACTCTTCGTACAGCGGGAGATCAACGGCGACGCGGTCGATCTCGTGGCGATGTTCGAACTGCACGCACGGCTGGTCTACGAGGCGGCGGTCCGGATGGCAGCCGGGAGCGAGGGGAAGAAGGAGGAGACCGTATGACGCTGACGTCCGGTCAGCGCGCGCAGGCCGCCCGGCTGCTGCGCGAGGCCGAGCATCATGTGGCGCCGATCGAGCCGCTGTCGGTCCTGCTGCCCGGCCTGGACCCGGCCGACGCGTACGCCGTCCAGCAGGAGAACATCGCCCGCCGCGTGGCCGACGGCGCGACGGTCGTCGGCCACAAGGTCGGGCTGACGGCCGTCGCGATGCAGGAGCTCCTCGGGGTCGACGAACCCGACTTCGGCCATCTGCTGGACGACATGGTCCATCCCGACGGCGCGCCCGTCCTCGCCGCGCACTACTGCCGGCCGCGCGTCGAACCGGAGATCTGCTTCCGCCTCGCCCGCCCGCTGCGCGGCCCCGGGGTCACCCTCGAGGACGTCCTCGACGCCACCGAGGCGGTCGCGCCCGCCCTGGAGATCGTCGACAGCCGCATCCGCGACTGGCGGATCACCCTGGTCGACACCGTCGCCGACAACGCCAGCTCGGCCGGCCTGGTCTGCGGCCCCTGGACCCCGCTGGGCGAGGCGCCGGACCTCGCGGCCGTGACCGCCGAGCTGCTGATCGACGACCGGAGCGTGGCCGTGGGCGCCGGCAAGGACGTGCTGGGGCACCCGGCCGCCGCGGTCGCGTGGCTGGCCAACGCCCTCGCCGCCTTCGGCGCCTCGCTGGAGCCCGGCCATCTGGTCCTGCCCGGCACCATGACGGGCGCCCCGTTCGTCGCCGCGGGCTCGCAGGTCGAGGCACGCTTCAGCGGCCTGGGCCCGGTGTCGGTGACGTTCGTCTGAGGAGCGGGGCTCAGGGGGTCGGAATGCCCGCGGGGCCGGTCGGACGGGCGGGGCGGTCGAACCGGGCCGGGACGCCCGGCGAGTACAGGACGCTCACCGGCGCCCCCACGGGCGCCGGCAGGCCCGCCGCGGTGACGAGGTCCTCCTCGCACGCCACGAGTTCCGCCCGGTGCAGCGGCCAGCGCGGGTGCGCGTTGCGCAGGAACATCGGCCGGCCGAAAAAAGCGCTGTGCATGCCCCAGCGCGCGGTCAGGAAGTGCTCCGACTCCGTCGGCTCCACGATCCGTTCACCCACCCGCACGGTCAGCCGGCTGCCCGCGCCGCGCGGGCCGGGCCAGCGGCGGCGACTGGTGTACGTGACGGTGTCGCCGTCAGCCTCGATCGCCATGCGGGACCACACATAGGGCATCCGGAAGCCGATCCGCGCCACGGCGACCGGCAGCAGCCGGGAGGCGTCGAGCGAACGGAAGACCACACCGCGGCGGCCGTGCGAATCCACCGAGTAGAGGCGGACGTTGGTCTCGGGGAAGGACCCGAGGTAGGGCACTCCCGGGAGGCGGAACCATCCGACGCGGTGCATCCGGAACGCCACCAGCCCGACGTAGGTCACGCCGTTCAGGGTGTCGGGGACGGTGCCGGGCGGCAGCAGACCGGCCACGTCGGCCGGGTCCGCGGCCCAGTGCAGGAAGGCGAGATCGAGCCAGGACTGGGTGAGCAGCGGGCGCGCTATCGCGTCCGGCGCGTCAGGCGTGATGGGATGCGGGGGAAGCGGCGCGGCCTGCGGCAGCGGTGTCGGCGGCACCGCGCCAGTATCACAGAGGGGGTGGGGGTTCCCTTTGAAACGGCCCGGCGCTGTGGCCGAGGCCACGTCGGCGGCGTCTGCTCGGCCGTGTCGTCACGCACGACCGCAGGCTACGGTTTCAGCGACTCCGCACTCCCCCGTTGCCCTCGCCGAACTCCTGGGACGGACCCGTGCTCGCTGACCTGTCGCCTCTCATCGCCGCCACCACCGAATGGCTGACGCGGGCCTACCCGGCGAGCGGCGGCGCGCTCGCCTCCGCGCTGTGCGAGGCGCAGGCCCGCCAGGCGGTGACAGTCGCGGCCTGGCTGCGCTATCCGACGGCCACGGACGCCGCGCTGGTCGGCATGGCGGGCCCGGGCGGCTCGGCCCGGCTGGACTGGATCAGCGGCGCGGACGCGGACTCCGACGTGCACGCGGACGACTCGGCCTGGCGGAGCTGGGTGGACGAGGTCGTGGCGAGCTGGGCGGCCTGTCTGCTCACCGACCCGGAGCTGGCCGCGGCGGCGGTGGCCGGGCTCGCCGGCGGCGATCACGCCCCTGGGACGCCGCCGGCCTTCCGGCGACTGATCGCCCCCGACGACGGCGACCGACGGGCGGCGGCGCTGCTGCGCCACCCCGATCTCCTCGCCCCCGTGGCCGCCCTCCACCACAGCCGTCTCCTCGACCGCCTCGGCCGCGGCGAGGCCCTCATCGCGTAGGGGGCGCGAGGGTCAGTACGGCTTGCCGCGGCCGGTCATCGCGTCCCGCATCCGGTCGACCAGTCCGGCGCCCGGGGCGAGCGTCCTGTCGGCCGGGGGTTCGTCCGGAGCGGACGGATGCGGACGGGTCGGGGCGGTCTTCCTGGCCTTGCGGACCTTGTCGCCCAGCCCGTCGAGGATGACCGCCGGGCACGCCGCGCGCAGCCTGGGGAACAGGTCGCGCTCCTCGTCGGCCAGGTGGGTGCGGATCTCGCGCATCAGCATGCCGACGAGCCGGTCGAACTCGGGGTCGTCCGCCGCGCGGCCCTCCAGGTCCTTCATGATCTGCTCGGCCCTCGCGTGATCGTCGAGTTCGGTGTCGGCCAGGGCGTCGCCGCCGGGGACGCGCTCACGTACGGACGGGTGGAGACACTCCTCCTCGGCCACCGAATGCCGGACGAGTTCCGTCGTGGCCCGGTCCGCGTACCGCTTGCGGTCCGCGGCACCGGGCGGCAGTGCCTCGATCCGGCCGAAGAGCTCCTCGATCTCGCGGTGATCGCTCACCAGCTCGTCGATGACGTTCCGACCGTGCCCCTGCCCCATGTCCTCTCACCTCCGGCCCGGGCGCGACGGCTCCGGAGCGGACCCGCCACGCCCCCGAGTACCCCGCACCCGTTCGATCACCCCAGGTCCGGGTCGCCGGAGGTGAGGACGGCGGGCCGGCCGGCGAGGATGCCGCCGTCGAGGACGAACTCGGCCCCCGTCGAGAAGGTGGCGTCGACGACGATGAAGAGCACCATGCGGGCGACCTCCTCGGGCTCGCCGAACCGGGGCAGCGGCTGGCCCGCGGTGTACGCGTCGCCGAAGCCGGCGGTCATGTCGGTGCGGATGGCGCCGGGGTGGACGGAGCAGACGCGGATCCCGTCGGGGGCCAGCTCCAGCGCGGCGGTCTTCGTCAGCCCGCGCAGCCCCCACTTGCTCGCCGCGTACGAGCCGATGCCGGCGTACGAGGTGAGTCCCGCGAGGGAGGAGATGTTCACGATCGCCCCGCCCCCGGCCCGGCGCAGCGAGGGCGCGACGGCGCGCATGCCGAGCCAGGGGCCCTGGAGGTTGACGTCGATCACCCGGCGGAACGACGTGAGGGGCTCCTCCTCCATCGAGCCCCATGCGGCGATCCCCGCGTTGTTCACCAGCACCGAGACCGGACCCAGCTCCCGCTCGGTCTCGGCGACCGTCCGCTGCCAGCCGTCCTCGCCGGTGACGTCGAGGAACCGGTAGCGGGACCGTCCGCCGAGTTCGGCGGCCAGGCCGCGCCCCTCGGGTTCGAGGATGTCGGCGACGACCACGGCGGCGCCTTCGGCCGCGAGCAGTCGCGCCACCGCGGCACCGATTCCCCGGGCCCCGCCGGTGACGATCGCCACCCGTTCGTCGAGCCGTCCCATGTCGACCTCCGCCGAAGGCTTGGTTCGCTGAAGTACCCGCTCCCCAGCATCGGGCGCGCCGGTCCGGGCACGCAGTTCCTGATGACCCATAAGGCGGCACCGGACGGCCCGTGGCGGCTCCCTGATATAACGACCGGAGACTTGGCAGCAGGGCGAGCGCCGACGGCCGTCGCTTGACGGGTGGCGGGGTGACCGCCGACAATCTCTCCATGGATGTGACCGGTCACAAGAGCCCCGGCAGCCCTTCCACCCCCGGTCCGGAGCCGCGGAAGGCGGCCAGCATTCGGGATGTGGCCCAAGCCGCGGGTGTCTCGTACCAGACCGTTTCGAGGGTCATCAACAGCCACCCGAACGTCCGCGAGGAGACGCGCAAGCGGGTCGAGGGGGCCATCGAGGCGTTGGGATTCCGGCGCAATCCCACCGCGTTCGCCCTGGCGAGCGGGGTGACCCGGTCCGTCACCGTGCTGACGTCGAACACCACCCTCTACGGCTACGCGGCCACCCTCCAGGGCCTGGAGGAGGCGGCCCGGGCCGCGGGCTACTCGCTGGGCGTCAAGGTGCTGACGCCCGAGGACGACCTGGACCGCACGATCTCCACGGCCGCGTCCGGGGGCGGCGGGCTGATGGTCATCGGCTTCGACCGGCTCGGCGCCTCGGCCCTGCGCCGGGTCCCGGCGGACGTGCCGTGCGCCGCGGTCGTCGAGGCGCCGCCGCGGCGCCGGAAGCCTCCCCGTCCGGCGGTGTGGGCCGACGACCGCGAGGCGGCCCGGGCCGCCACCGCGTACCTGCTGGAGCTCGGGCACCGGACCGTTCACCACGTCGCGATCCCGACGACCGGAGCCGCCCGGGGCACGGCGGGCCCGCGCGCCCAGGGCTGGCGCAAGGCCCTGGAGGCGGCCGGCGTCACCCCGCCCGAGCCCCACGGCGGCGAGGGCTGGGACGCCCAGGTCGGTTACGAGGAAGGACGGCGCCTCGCCGACGACCCGGACGTCACGGCCGTCCTGTGCGGCAACGACGATCTGGCGCTGGGCGTGCTGCGTGCCCTGCACCACGCCGGACGGTCGGTGCCGGGAGACGTCAGCGTCGTCGGGTTCGACGACGCGCCGCACTCGGGGTTCCTCACCCCCGCCCTCACCACCGTCCGGATGGACTTCCAGGGACTGGGCCGCGACGCCTTCGAGCTGCTGCGCGACCAGCTGGAGACCGGCCACCGGCCCGCCGCTCCGACGTTCGCCGGCACGGATCTGATCATCCGCGAGAGCTCGGGGTCGCCGACGCCCGGAAGCCGGTAGCGGATCCCGGCGCGGCCGGAAGTCCGCGGGAGGACTGTTAGGGTCCGCCCACGTGAGCGACAACGTGTACGTGGGCAGTGCGGGCAAGGACGCGGCTTTGGACCGGGGGTGGCTCCTCGGCCACTTCAAGGACGTCGGCGATCCGCGGCACAGCGAGGCCCTGGAGATCAAGTGGGGTGTTCACCCGCGCCACGACGAGCGGGCCCAGTGGGCGAGGCACGACGTCCGCACGGCGCTGCTGGTTCTCGTCAGCGGCCGCTTCCGGCTGGACTTCCCCGGCCGCAGCGTCGTGCTGGACCGGCAGGGCGACTATGTCGTGTGGGGCCCGGGGGTCGACCATTCCTGGTTCGCGGAGGAGGAGTCGGTGGTGCTCACGGTCAGATGGCCGTCGGTACCCGGGTACGCGGTGGCCGCGGACCCCGTCGGCCGCGGCGAGCGGACGGTGTAGTGGCGCGGACCGGGGACGGCGTCCGTGCGCAAGGAGGCCCCCGCATCCGATGGCCCGCATCGGGCCGTGATCGCCACGCGAGCAGTTCCGGGCCGGCTGCTTCGCCGACCTGCTCCAGGACGACCTCGGCACGCTCGCCGAGGTCGCCCCGGTCCCGCACCGCGAGGGCGACCTGGCCGCGGCCGAGCTCGCCCGGCGACTGGCGCTGGTCCGGGCGGTGACCGGAGAGCGCACAGAGGGCCTGGGGCCGGACCGCCCGGCGACCCTGGAAGCGACCACGACGCTCGCGGCCCTGCTCTCGGCGAACGGCGAGCAGGCGGAAGCGGAGCGGCTGTAACGACGGCCTGCTGCCCCGGCTCGTGAAGCGCTTCGGCCTCGACGACGGCCGGACGCTCGACGCCCGGGTGGGGCCGGCACGGGTGCACCACCGGCTCGGGCGACCGGGCGACGCCGAGCCGGCACTGCGCGAGGTGCTGGCGAAACGGCGGCTGCGGCTGGGCGACGACCACCCGGACACGCTCGCCGTCCGGACCGAGCTGGAGAGCGTGCGGGAGCAGACACCGACGCCGGAGAAACCGGCGCGACGGCGATGGAGGAGGCGATGATCCCGGGGCGGTCCAGTATCGAAGCCCTGATCACCGGCAGGGCGTTCATGCGCGACATCGGGATGTTGTTCCCCGTGAGCGTGACGTTGCGCGGCGACGAGTTCGCGGCCGTGCTCATGATGCACGCCGGTCGGCTCGGCATCGGACCACCGGGCCGTACACGCCCGACCGGCCACCGGCCGACGCGGTGGACCGGGCTCAGCCGCGGACGGGGATCGGCATGACGGGGCGCCTTCCCTCCTTCCGGGTCGACGTGAGCGGCCTGTGGCCGCGCCGGAGGAAGCGACCGCGGAGTCGGTGAACGCGCCTTGCCTCGGCAAGTGGCAGGAGCAGATCTGGTCCGTCGGCCGGACGACGACCACGAGACCGGCCTCGCCCGGGTCGACGCGCGGAAAGGCGCCCGAAGGATCGGGCCCCGGTCCGACCGGCGACTGAGCCACCGGATCGGCGAGATCGAGCTGGAAGTGCCGGGCTGAGGAAAAAGAGTTGGACGGGGTACTGCCCGGGCTTGTAGCTTGCGGTCGACCGCGACACCGCCCGAGGAGGTGAGACCCATGAACGCTGTATCGACGTGGGTGCTCCCCCTTTCCGTCACGGCCGGCGATTGACGTAGGTGTCGCCGGGAGCGCCTCGACCACAAGGCACTCCCGAAAGGCAACACCCATGGACTCTCCACCGTTCGACGTGATCATTGCCGGGTGCGGGCCGACCGGCGCGATGCTGGCCGCCGAGCTGCGGCTGCACGATGTGCGGGTACTCGTTCTGGAGAAGGAGACCGAGCCCGTGTCGTTCGTCCGCATCGTCGGTCTGCACATCCGCAGTCTCGAGCTGATGGCGATGCGCGGACTGCTGGACCGCATGGTCGAACACGGACGACGGCGTCCGGCCGGCGGCTTCTTCGCCGGCATCGACAAACCCGTGCCCGCGGGCCTGGATTCCGCGCACTCCTATCTGCTGGGCATCCCGCAGCCGGTCGTCGTTCGCCTGCTCGAGGAGCATGCGATCCAGCTGGGTGCGCAGGTCCGGCGCGGTGGTGCGGTGGCCCGTTTCGAGCAGGACGACGACGGGGTGACCGTCGAGCTGGCCGACGGCGAACAGCTGCGTTCGCGCTATCTCGTCGGCTGTGACGGCGCGCGCAGTACGGTGCGCAAACTGCTCGGCGTCGGCTTCCCCGGCGAGCCCTCGCGGACCGAGACGCTGATGGGCGCGATGGAAGTGGGCATGCCGCAGGAGGAGATCGCCGCCAAGGCGACCGAAATCAGCAGGACCGACAAGCGGTTCCGGCTCAGGCCCTTCGGCGAAGGGGTCTACAGCGTGGTCGTCCCCGCCGCAGGAGTCGGCGACCGCGCGGAGCCGCCCACCCTCGAGGACTTCAAACAACAGTTGCGCGTCGTCGCCGGAACCGATTTCGGCGTGCACTCCCCGCGCTGGTTGTCCCGCTTCGGGGATGCCACCCGGCTGGCCGAACGCTATCGGGTCGGGCGGGTGCTGCTGGCCGGCGATGCGGCGCACATCCATCCGCCCACCGGCGGACAGGGTCTCAACCTGGGCGTTCAGGACGCGTTCAACCTCGGCTGGAAACTGGCCGCGCAGATCCGCGGCTGGGCGCCGGAGCCACTGCTGGACACCTACCAGGCCGAACGTCATCCGGTCGCCGAGGAGGTGCTGGACAACACCCGCGCCCAGATGGAACTGCACTCCACCGAACCGGGCCCGCAGGCCGTGCGCAGGCTGCTCACCGAGCTGATGGACTTCGACGAGGTGAACCGCTGTCTGATCGAGAAGATCACCGCGATCGGCATCCGCTACGACTTCGGCGCAGGCCCCGATCTGCTGGGCCGCCGCCTGCGCGACATCGACGTGCGGCAGGGCCGCCTCTACGGTCTGCTGCATCGCGGCCGCGGACTGCTGCTGGACCGCACCGAA
Source organism: Streptomyces sp. NPDC050263 (assembly GCF_040655955.1). Lineage (NCBI taxonomy): Bacteria > Bacillati > Actinomycetota > Actinomycetes > Kitasatosporales > Streptomycetaceae > Streptomyces > Streptomyces sp. NPDC050263. The sequence continues at coordinate 55,406 of NZ_JBFAKW010000029.1, forward strand.
CGCCTGACCGTCGGCGGCTGGTCGGACCGGGTCGACCACCTCGCGGATCCGACCGCGGCGCTGGACGCTCCGTGCGTCCTGCTACGCCCCGACGGCCACGTCGCCTGGATCGGCGACGATCAGCGGGACCTGGACGACCACCTCTCCCGCTGGTTCGGTCGGCCCGCCGACCGAGGCCGCCCGAGCAACCGAAAGGCCCGATAGGTGCGGCACCTGTTCGCGGCTGTCGACGACGGCTTCGACGTACGCGGCGGCCTCCGCTGGAGCGCCCTCGACAAGCCACGCCGAGCCTCGCCTGGCTGGGAGACGTCGCCCGCAGCACCGGTCCGGCCCGGTCGTCGTCAGCATCCCGTCGGACGTCCCCGGTGCGGGCTGCGGGGATCGGCGACGAGCGCGTCGATCTCGGCGAACCAGTGCTCGCGTACGTCCGCGCCGTCGCCGTCGAGGAACCAGGCATGCTCCAGCGAACGCTTCGCGGCAGCGCCCAGCTGTTCGTTCGACCACTGCAGTGCGTTGGCCATGAGCGCGTAGTCCTGGGCGAGGTCGGTGTGGAACAGCTCCGGGTCGTCGGTGCCCAGCAGCATCGGTACGCCGCTGTCGTCCAGGATGCGATAGGCGTCGACGTACCCGGTCCCGGAGACCAGTCCGCCGAGCGCGTACGCGGTGGGTGTGAACGTCATCGGCGTACGGGCTGCGCGCAGGCGGCGCAGGACGTCCGGGTCGTCGACGCCCATCCAGCCGTGGTCGATGCGGTCGAGGCCGAGGTCGAGCGCGGCGGCGGCGTCCTCGATCACGTCGGCGTGGCCGGTGAGCCGGTAGCCCTCGGCCCGGGCCCGCTCGTAGGCCGGCGCCAGGGCCTCGAACGGAACGGTCTGGTGGTCGCCGTCGTTGCCGTAGCCGAGGATCGGCACGCCCTTCTCGCGCAGTGCGGCGGTCTGCTCGACCGTGTCGAGGGCGGCCCGCGGGCCGCCGAAGCGGTGCAGTTCGATGATGATGCCGCCGGTGAGGCCCAGTTCGTCACCGGCGACGCGGAACGCCTCGCCGACCGCCCGCAGCAGCACCTCGGGTTCCATCCCGATCTCGTCCCGGTGCAGATCCGGGGTGCACAGCAGCTCCAGATGGCGGACGCCGCGGTCGTAGGCGCCGGCGATCATGCGCAGGACGCCCTCGGTGACCAGCGCCTCGTCGCCCCAGAGCCGTACCGCCTTGTCCAGGTCGTCGAAGAACTTCCCGAGGCTGCGCAGGTCGTAGGCGGCGTCCGCCTCGCTCCGGGAGAGGCTGGACCCCGTGGTCCGTCTGTGCAGCCGGGCCAGCTCGGACGGGGCGAGCGAGCCCACCTGGTGCATGTGCAGCTCCGCCTTGGGGAGCCGCCGGGCCAGCACCACCCGCTCCTCCTCCCGTGCCATCGGCGGGAACTCGTCGATGGCGTTCGGGTCGCCGGATGAGGGCATGGTCGTACCTCCTGGGTCGCAGCGCGGTCGGCGACAGCGCAGGGGCGGTCCCGTCGGCCGGCGGCGGGCATGCCGACGGCCTACGGGACCGGTCATGTGATTGGCGTGCCGCTCCGTCAGCCGGCGGCAGCGGTCACCCTGGCCGCCTCACGCGGGGCGTGGGGGTTCTTGCGGCCCGCCCGGGAGCCCTCGAGCTTCGCCAGGATGTGTTCCTTGACCGTGATCGGCTCGTAGTACGGCTCCTCCCCCTCGGCGACGAAGGACGGCAGGGGCGCGACGACGGCGTCCGCGTTCCCGTCGTGGAAGAACGCGGCCGACCTGCGGCGCTTGATGATTCCGTCGACCACGGGCGGCGTGACCCGGTGCAGAGTGGACATCCACGTGTCGTTCGTCAGCCGGGCCGCCACGTCGCCGAGGTTGACCAGGAGCGCGCCGTCGGCGGGCTGGACGTCGTGCCATGTGTTGTCGCTGCCGAGTACCTGAAGGCCTTCGACCTGATCGGCCCACAGGACGGTCAGCAGACCGAAGTCGGTGTGCTCGCTCATGCCGGTCAGCTCGGCGCCCAGCTCGATCTCCCCGGGCGGCAGGGCGTAGTTGTTCATGCGGAGCACGTCGATCGAGTGGTCGGTGAGACCCTCGACGTAGGACTTCTCGACCCCGAGGGCGTCGGCCACGACCTCGGTGAGGGTGCGGGCGACGCGCCGGGCCTCGGCGTAGTAGGCCTCGACCTGCCCCTTGAACGACGACGGTGCGGTGGGCCACACCGAGGGCGGGTAGTCCGCTTCGGACACCTCGGCGCCCGGGTACTCGGCGGCGGAGGTCCCGACGTTGAACGCCTCGAAGAAGTCGTTCATGCGGGTCACGGGGTCGAGGCCGACGCTGTAGCTGAGGGACTCGCTCTTGGGCGGGCTGTAGCCGCGGTTCTCGCCCGCCGGACGGATCCACTGCTGTTTCGTCTCCGGTGGAAGCGCGAAGAAACCGTCGATCGCGTCGCCGAGTCCGTCGAGGACCTCGTCCGCGATGCCGTGGCCGACGACCTGGATGAAACCCACGGTGCGGCAGGCGTGGTCGAGTCGGCGCGCCACCTCTGCCCGGTCGGCAGCGGACCCGTCACGTACATACGGGCCGATGTCGATGGCCGGAACGCGGAACTGGGACGACTCGGATGACATGGTGCCCCCTTGGACGGTCGAGTGGACTTCGGGCCGGGTGATCAGCTGGCGCCTGCCGGTCGCGCCGCGCTCTGGGTGAGCTCGGCGAGCAGCGTGCGTTCGTTGTGGGTGAAGACCTCGGTCTCCATGAAGTCCAGGGTGCGCGGGCGCGGCTCGGACTGTTCGAGCACCATGCGTACCTCGGCCGGCCGGTTCGACAGGACGTAGACGCGGTCGGACAGCATGAGCGCCTCGGGGACGTCATGAGTGATGAGGATGGTCGACTGGCCGAGCTCGGCGCAGATCTGGGAGAGCCAGATCTGCAGTTCCGTTCGGGTGAGGTAGTCGAGTGCGCCGAAGGGCTCGTCGAGCAGCAGGATCGGCCGTTCCAGGACCATGGTCCGCAGCAGCGCGACGCGTTGCCGCATACCGCCGGACAGCTCGAACGGGTAGGCGTCGGCGTATCCGTCGAGCCGGAACGTGCCCAGCAGGTCGGACACCTTCCTGCGGGCGTCGGCCTTCGACATCCCGCCGAGCGTCAGACCGAGTGCGGCGTTGTCCTGGGCGGTGAGCCAGGGCAGCAGCAGGTCCTTCTGCGGCATGTACGCCGAGTACGGGCCTGGTGTCGCGTCACCGTGGTAGGTGACGGACCCCTCGTCCGGCCGCAGGAGCCCGGCGAGTATCTGGAACAGCGTGGACTTGCCGCAGCCGCTGGGGCCGATGACCGACACGAACTCACCGGGCGCGAGGTCCAGGGAGACGTCGTTGATCACGGGGTTGCGGGTCTTGCGCGGGCCTGGGAAGGTCTTGGTCACGTTCTGGACCGAGAGCAGGGGGCCGGTCAGCCGGCTGGTGGTGGTGCCGGTTGTCATGGTGTTCGTCATTCGGACCTCATCGCCTTCCGACGGCGCTCCCACGGCATCGCGAGAGTTTCGAGCAGGTAGGTGAGCGAGAACAGCAGGAGGCTCACGGCGATGCTGATCACGGCCGCGGCCAGCACCAGATCCGTCCGGAGCATGTTCTTCTGTGTCGCCATGTAGATGCCGAGCCCGTTCACCGCGCCGACCGTCTCGGCGAAGATGGCCGCCAGGACGGCGAAACTGGCGACGACCCGCAGACCGGTGAAGAAATAGGGCAGCGAGGAGGGGACCTGAAGGCGCAGGAACACCTTGACGCGGTTCGCTCCCAGCGACTTCATCAGCGTCGCCGCGTCGGGGTCCGCCGACAGGAATCCCTGGAGGAGGGAGATCGTCATGGGCAGCGCCGTGGTGATCACGATGAGCCCGATCTTCGGCCCGAGTCCGAACCCGAACCAGATGACGAACAGCGGCGCCAGCACGATGATCGGGATGGACTGGGCGACGATCAGCAGCGGAAGCGTCGCGTTGCGCAGCAGGGGCACGAAGCTCAGCAGCGTCGCCAGGATCGCCGAGACGACGACCGAGACCACCAGCCCCACCACCGTCACCTGCAGGGTCGGGACCGTGTTCTGCCAGAGCGCTTCGCGATCCGTCCAGGCGGCCTCGGCCACGCGCGTCGGGGAGGGCAGGACCGTGGGAGCGATGTTCCCGACCTTCGTGGCGACCTGCCAGGCCGCCACCGCCAGCACCACGGCCAGGGTCGGCGTGATCGTGCGGAAGAGCGGTGAGTCTCCCCACTCCCGACGCGCCCGCTTCGCCTTACGGGCAGAACTGACGCTCACGGCCGGCGACTGCTGAACAGCCGGACCGTTGCGTGGGCTTGCCTGGATCTCCGTCATCGCAGGATGTCCTTACTCAAAGGGGGGCATACCGGCACTGGTGCGGTTGACTTGTGTTTCACACCCCGGGGCCCGAGGGCGCTTGCGTTTTCGTTCACCAGCGCCGAGTGATGACATAAAACACCACGGTTGGCCATCTTGGCGAGAGTCTCGCGTTTCGAGCTTGTAAGGATCTCGACACATTGGGCCGCCCGGGCCCGGGGCCACTCCGCCACAGTGACAAGTACGTGACAGAGTACGAATGTACGTGTAATGGTACCCAAATGCGGATGACACTCGAGACCGACGTACCGATGACGACCCGGGACGGGGTCGTGCTGCGCGCCGACATCCACCGTCCCGATGACACCGAGCGACACCCTGCGCTGCTGGTCAGGCTGCCGTACGACAAGTCGTCGCCTTACACGTCGGTGTACCTCGACCAGCGGATCGCCGTGAGCCGCGGCTATGTCGTGGTCGTCCAGGACGTACGGGGCCGTGGCGCCTCCGACGGTGAATGGGTGCCGTGGAAGCACGAGACCGAGGACGGCTTCGACGCCGTCGCCTGGGTGGCCGGGCAGGACTTCTGCGACGGCCGTGTCGCCATGTACGGCGGCAGTTATTTCGGCAACACCCAGTGGCGGGCGGCCGCCTCGGGCGCCCCCGGACTGCGTGCCATCGCGCCCGGCATGACCTGGTCGGATCCGCTGGACGGCCCGCTGCGCCGCGGCGGCGTGCCCGAACACGGGCTGAACGTGGTCTGGTCGCTGTCGACCGGCATGAGCGAGCTGATGCGCCGTGGCAAGGCCGCCGAGGCGATGGAGGCGGTGCGCCGGATCGACGAACTGGCCCGGGGCGGGTACGCGAGCTATCCGGCGGGCCGCATCCCGTGGCTGGAGGAGCTGGACGTGCCCGACATCGGCCTTCGCCGGGCCGACGCCGACCCCAAGACGATGGCGGAGCTGGACGTCGTCTCCGTCATCGACGACATCCGTATCCCGGCCCTGCACGTGGGCGGCTGGTACGACGTCTTCCTGCAGGGGACCCTCGACAACTTCACGCGGCAGCGCGAACTGGGCGTCGCCAGCCATCTCGTCGTCGGTCCCTGGACGCACGGCACGGACTTCGGCTCGCAGAACGGAGACGTGAACTTCGGGCTCGCCGGCGGCGGACAGTCCATGGGCCTCACCTCGTCCCTGACGGCGGAGCACCTCGACTTCTTCGACGCGGTCCTCGACGACCGGCCCCTGGACCGGGCACCGGTCAGGCTGTTCGTCATGGGGCGCGACGAGTGGCGGGACGAGGAGAGCTGGCCGCTCGCCCGGGCGGTGACCACCCGGCTGGAGCTGGGGGCCGCCGAGCGCGCCGTCCTGCGCGGCCCCGGGCGATCCTCGGCCGATGAAGACGCGGACAGCCCATCGCCGGCGGTCGCGGCGCTCACGTTCGAGGCGTCCGAGCCGGTACAGACGGTGGGCGGCAACATCGCGATGCACGAGAAGTTCCCCTGGGGTGCGTGGGACCAGCGAGACGTCGAGTGCCGGGACGACGTGCTCGTCTTCACCACCGATCCGCTGGACGAGCCGCTGGAGATCACCGGCCGGGTCCGGGCCCACCTGCGGGTACGGCCCGGGGCGGCGGTCTCGGACTGGGTGGTGCGCGTGTGCGACGTCCGCCCCGACGGCAAGTCGATCAACCTGGTCGACGGGGTGCGCCGGGTGGAGTCCGCCGACGGCCAGGCCGACGCTGCGGGCGAGCGGACCGTGACCGTCGACCTGTGGTCGACGAGCATCGAGCTTGCGGCCGGACACCGACTGCGCGTGCACGTGGCCCACAGCAACTTCCCCCGCTGGGGCCTGAGCCAGGAGGACGGCTCGTTCGTCAGCGACGTCCTGCTCGGTGCGGGCGACAGCTGGATCGAACTCCCGGTGATCCCGCCGACGGTGTGACACTGCCGGCGGTGGCGTTGTACGGACTGGGTGTGGAGCTGTAGGGACTGGATGAGGAGTGAGCCGTGTCGGACACCGTTTCCACAGCCGCCCAGCAAGGGGAACTGGCCGGCCGGACGCTCGGCGACGGCGGATCGGTGTTCGCGGGAATCCCGTTCGCCGAGCCGCCGGTCGGGCCGCTGCTGCTGCGTCCGCCGCGCCCGCCCCGGCCGTGGCAGGGCGTGCGCGACGCCACGGCCTTCGGCGCGTCGCCCGCGCAGAACCCCGATCCGTGGTCGCCGCCTGACGCCGTCCACGACGAGGACTGCCTGCACCTGAACGTCTGGACACCGGACGTCCACGGTCGCAGACCGGTGATGGTGTGGATCTACGGCGGCGCCTTCGAGTCCGGCAGCGCGGTGCCGCCGGGCACCGACGGGCAGTGGCTGATGCGGGGCGGCGACGTCGTCGTGGTCAGCTTCACCTACCGGGTCGGCGCCCTGGGCTTCCTGGACCTCACCGGCGTTGGTGGCGAGGACTGGTCCGGCTCGGTCAACCTGGGGCTTCAGGACCAGGTCGCCGCGCTGCGCTGGGTGCGCCGGAACATCGCGCGGTTCGGCGGCGACCCGGACAACGTCTGCGTCTTCGGGGGCTCGGCGGGAGCGAGCTCCGTCGGCTGTCTGCTGGCCATGCCCTCCGCACGGGGCCTGTTCCGGCGGGCGACGCTGATGAGCCCGCCCGTCGCGCGGATCTACGCTCCGGCCACGGCACACCGGCTGGCCGCCGACCTGCTCGACACCGTCGGCGTCCACCACCCCGAGCAGCTCGTCGACGTACCGGTCGAAGAGATCCTGGCCGCCCAGGCGAAGATCGTCCCCGCCGACATGGGGGCGCGGGCCCTGCCCGGCGGGCGTTCCTGGGGACCGGTTCTGGACGGCGCCGTACTGCCGCGCACGCCGGTGCAGGCCGCCGAGGCCGGCGACACCGCCGACGTACCCCTGCTCATCGGCGCGAACCGCGACGAGATGCTGGCGGCCGAGGCCTTCGGGCAGCCCGGCGCCACACCGCCCACCACCGGCGCGCTGCATGACGAGATCGCCGGCGCGGTCGGAGAGGCAGCGGCCCGAAGCCTGCTGAACGCCTACCGTGCCGCCGAGCCCGACGCCACCACCACTCGGCTGCGCCTGCGCTTCCTCGGCGACCACCTGTACCGTGTCCCGGCCGCGCGCATGGCCGAGGCCCACACCCGCGCCGGCGGCACCGCGCACCGCTATCTCTTCGCCGCCGACCTGCCGAGCCTCGGACCGTCACACGGCATGGAGATGTCCCTCGTGTTCGGCAACCACGACACAGACGACAACCCGCTGGCTCCGCTGTACCGGCAGTGGCCCGGCTCGGCGGCGCTCGGCCGGCGGATGATGACCGCCTGGAGCACCTTCGCCCGCACCGGTGACCCCGGGTGGGCCCCGCACACGCCCGGCACCGCCGACGTCCAGGTGTTCGGCGCCCACGGCCCCGTCACCGAACCGCCGGCCGCCACCGCCGCGTCCTGGCAGCTCGCCACGCACCCGCCGACCGTCCCCGGCGGACGGCGGACACCCGGTGCCGCGCGGAGCGCTGATCGCTGATCACCGAGGGACTACGACGTCACCTGGGCTCGATCCCGTCGACCGTGGCGTCGGAGGCGATGGCGTCCGCGGTCAGTTGTCGCGCGGCGGCGGGAACGGCCTGCTCCAGCTCTTCGCGCTTACGGAGGAACAGCGACCGCGGAGCCGTGACCGACAGGGCCGCCAGCGCCCGGCCCTTCGAGTCGAGGACCGGGGCGGCCAGGCAGCAGACCTCTTCGAGGATCTCGCCCAGGTCGAGGGCGAAGCCGTCCGTGCGCACGCTCTCGATCTGCTGGCGCAGAGCGCCGAAGTCCGTCGTCGTGTACCGCGTGTAGGAGACCGGGACCACGGTCCGCAGATACTGCTCGACCTCGTCGGGGTCCCGGTGGGCCAGGACGGCCTTGCCCAGCGCCGTGCAGTAGGCGGGCAGGGTGGTGCCGGGCTTGGCCTCTATACGGAACATCTGCCGCGACGGCACCGTCTCGGCGTAGACCACGTTGCCGTTCGACAGGACGCCCAGGTGCACGGTCTCGTGGAAGCGGTCGTTGAGGTCGAGCAGGTACGGCCGGGCGATCTCGGGCAGCTTCGTCCGCGGCCGGATCCCGTTGGCGATGGCGATGAACCGGATGGACAGCCGGTAGCGCCGCGACTCGGCGTTCTGCTCGACGAAGCCGCTGTCCAGCAGGGTGACGAGCAGCCGGTCGACCGCGGGCTTGGAGACGCCGAGCTCACGCGACAGTTCCGACACCCCGGCCTCACCGAGTGTGTCGAGCTTCTCGATGAGCCGCATGGCGTTGGCGACCGAGGCGATCTTGCGCTCTTCCCGTGATTCGGACGGCGCCTGGAAGCCGGTCCAACCCTCGATCGATCGTGCCGACTGCTCCGACGCCACTGGACCCTCGCTCTTCGTATCGCGGTTCACCGATTCACATCCCGAACCATCGTACGTGGCCGAATTCGCGGGGTGAGGGCCCAGTGACGGGCCTGCACCGTGACACGGTCCCGCTCATCCGTCGATGGTCGCGATCGCCTCCACTTCGAAGAGGATGCCGCTCACCAGCACGGCACCCAGCGTGGTGCGTGCCGGGTAGGGCTGCGGGAACCTGCGAGCGTAGACGGCCTCGAAAACTGCGAACCGGGACAGATCTGCCAGATAGCAGGTGGTCTTGAGAACACGGTCCAGCCCGCTTCCCGACCGCAGCAGGACGCTCTCCAGGTTGTCGATGGCCTGCTCGACCTGGGCTTCGAAGCCCTCGACCAGCCGCCCCGTCGCCGGGTCCAGGCCCACCTGGCCGGCGGTGAAGACGGTCGGCGCCCCGATGGCGGCGGCGGAGAGGGAGACGGGGAGGGCGGGTTCGTTCGCGACGAAGACGGTGGTGCGTTCGCTCATGGTGCGGTTCCTCACGTGATCCGGGTACGGCTGCCGGTACCCGAGTAGGTTCAGTCGGTGGTCGATCGGGTTCGCGGGGCGCCCGGTCACCGCAACCGGGTCGGCGAGAGTTCTCTCAACGTGTCCCCCAGGGAGGCGAGTTCCTCGGTCTCGGCGATTCCGAGCAGGTCGGCGGCTGCCAGTTGCGACATGGCCGGAGCGAGCTGCATTCCGTACCCGCCCTGTGCGGCGTACCAGAAGAACGACTCGTCGGCGCCGTCCGCGCCGACGACCGGAAGTCCGTCGGCGACGAAGGTGCGCAGGCCCGCCCAGGGGGACGAGATGCCGCGGATCCTCAGCACGGTGGCTTCGTTCAGGTCGTCGATCGCACGCGCGATCTCCAGTTCGTCCGGTTTGGCGTCGGACGGCGGCTGCAACGTCTCCTCTGCGGGTGAGCACGCGAACATCTCGCCCTGGGGCATGAAGTGCCAGGAGTGGTCGAGGCTTCCGGTGAGCGGGATGCCGCGGGCCCGCACTCCCGCGGGCGCCTTGACCATGAAGGCGGACCGGCGCAGCGGCCTGATCCCGACCGGGCGCACCCCGAAGACGGCCGCGACCTCGTCGGCCCAGGCGCCGGCGGCGTTGACGACGGACTCGGCGGTGTACGTGGTTCCGCAGGCGTCGGTGACGACCCACGCTCCGGCCTCCCTTCGCGCTTCCACCACCTTGGCGTTCTTGTGGATCGCGCCGCCGTTCGCCCTGAGGCCTCGGATGTAGCCCTGCTGGAGCTCGTGGACGTCGATCTCCGTGGTCGCGGGATCGAACATGCCCAGCTCGCTGTGGCCCGGCGCCAGCACCGGGTTGATCTCCAGGACCTCCGCCGCCGGGACGAGCCGGGCCCGGGGGGCGTGGTCGAGCACTGACGCGTGGAAGTCGACGAGATCGTCCCCCTCTCCCTGACCGGCGACCAGGAGCAGCCCCAGGGGGCTGAACAGCGGCGAGTCCACCCGCGTCGGCGGATCCTCGAAGAAGGGCCGGCTCGCCTGCGTCAGGGCGCGTACGGCCGCGGGGCCGTAGCTCTCCACGAAGGTGGCCAGTGAGCGACCCGACGTGTGGTACGCCAGCGCCGATTCCGTCTCCAGCAGCGTCACCGGCACATATCGCGAGAGCTCGTAGGCGATGGACACTCCGGAGACGCCCCCGCCGATGACGAGGACGGCGGCGCGGTTCACTGGACCTCCGAGGACGCGGACGGGGGTGAGCAGACGGGATGGTTGTCGGATACGGCGTCGTCACTCATCGGGGCTGTCCGCCCTGCTCGTCGGAGCTGCCCGCCTTCGTCGCCAGCTCCCGCAGGCCCGCCGGGACCGAGTAGGCGATCCCCGCCTCGGCTGCGAGTCGCTCGACGGACCGGAAGTAGTCGCTCAGATGACGGACCTTGACGAACTCGTAGCCGCGTACGAGGTCGGGGGCGTCGGCCAGTTCCTGGACGCCGGCGGTGTTGTGATCCGAGAGGGACGACATGGCCAGGCCCATCATCTCGACGTACTCGTCGACGAGCGCGCGCTCGATGCGGCGGACCTTCGCCGGTCCGAAGGGGTCGAGGGGCGTACCGCGCAGACCGCGCATCGACCGCAGCAGGACGAACGCCGGGGTGAACCAGGGGCCGAGTTTCAGTTTCCGCTTCATTCCCAGCGCGCGCAGGAACGGCGGGTGGAGGTTCCAGGAGACCTTGGCGCCGGTGCCGAACTCGGCTGTCACGGCCTGCCGGGCCGAGTCGAGCAGCAGCAGTCGCGCCACCTCGTACTCGTCCTTGTAGGCCATCAGCTTGTACAGGCCCCGCGCATAGCTCGGTGTGATCGTCGCCGGACCGGGTCCCTTCGATGAGCGCTCGGCCTCGAGCACCTCGGCGACCAGGGTCAGATAGCGCTGGGCGTAGGCGAGGTTCTGGTAGCCGCGCAGGTCCTCCGCCCGGCCCAGGACCAGCTCGCGCAGCGCCGGTTCGTCCGTGAACGGCGTCAGCATCGGCGTCAGCGCGGGATCGTCGACTCCGCCGCCCGTGGGGCGCGGCGCGAGACCGAGGTCGGCGATCAGTGCGGGGCGGGCCACGGCGACCCGGCCCCAGCCGAACGCCTTGAGGTTGTCCTCCACCGCGACGCCGCTGTCGCGGAACGCCCGCAGCAGGGACTTCTCGGTGAACGGCAGGGCGCCCGCCTGGTAGGCGGCGCCGATGAGCAGCGCGTTGGCGCTGCGCTGGTGTCCGAAGACCGCGTCGCAGGTCGCGGCGACGTCGATGAACGCGCCCGCGTCGGGACGCGAGAGGGACCTGAGCCGGTCGATGAGGAGTTCCTTCGGCGGCAGTGGGATCGACGGGTCGATCGCCATGTCACCGGTGGGTTCGAGTGAGCTCGACGCGACGACGACCGTCCGGTCGGCGCCGAGCGGATCCAGCAGTCCCGGGGCCATCGCGCCCAGCATGTCGAAGCCGAGGAACAGGTCCGCCTCGCCGGGGCCGACGACCGCCGCGGGTTGGGGTGAGCCGTGGGAGTAGACCTGGATCTGGGAGACGACCCGCCCCGCCTTGATGCTGGGTCCTGGCAGGTCGAGGCTGCGTACCTCGAAGCCGTCGGAGGCCGCGGCCCTGGCCAGGACGGCGTTCGCCGACACCACTCCGGTGCCGCCGATGCCGGTCATGTGGGCGGTGAAGCCGTCGCGCGGCACGAGTGTCGAAGGGCTGGGCACGTCCGGGGGTTCGGGCGAGGTGCGCTTCGTCTTCCTGGCCTTCTTGACGTCGACCGTCAGGAACGAGGGGCAGTCGCCCTTGGCGCAGGTGAAGTCGAGGTTGCACGACGACTGGTGGATCCGGGTCTTGCGGCCGTACTCGGTCTCCACCGGCTGGACGCTCAGGCACTGGGACTTGGCGTTGCAGTCGCCGCAGCCCTCGCAGACCCGCTCGCTCACCATGATCCGCCGGGTGGGCTTGGGCAGTTCGCCCCGGCTCCAGCGGCGCCGGCGTTCGGCGGCGCACTCCTGGTCGTGGATCAGCACCGTCACTCCGCTGATCGTGGCCAGCTTCTCCTGTGCCTCGATCAGGCGGTCCCGGTGCCACACCTCGGTGCCTGGGGCGAGGTCCCGCCTGCGGTGCCGCCTCGGCTCGTCGGTCGTGACGATGATCTTGCGGACGCCCTCGGCGCGCAGGGAGTGGGTGAGTGCGGGGACGCCCATGCTGCCCTTGACGGCCTGTCCGCCCGTCATCCCCACGGCGCTGTTGTAGAGGATCTTGTAAGTGATGTTGACGTCGCTGGCCGTGGCGAGCCGCAGCGCCAGGCTCCCGGAGTGGTGGTAGGTGCCGTCACCGATGTTCTGCAGGATGTGCCGCACGCCCGTGAAGGGCGCCTGGCCGACCCACTGGGCGCCCTCTCCGCCCATCTGGGTGAAGCCGGTCTGGTTGCCGTACTCCTCCCGGTTCACCAGGAGGCTCATGATGTGGCAGCCGATGCCTGCGCCCACGACGGCGCCCTCGGGTGCCCGCAGCGAGACGTTGTGCGGGCAGCCGGAGCAGAAGAACGGGGCGCGCGCGGTCTCCAGCGGCAGTACGGGCAGCAGGCCGTTGAGGGTCGGGCGGGCGGCGGGCACCTCGACGACCCCGTGCTTCGCCAGTTGGCTGCCCAGGATCCTCGTGATCAGGTCGGGCCCGAACTCGCCGTAGCCCGGGAAGAGTTCGGCGCCGTCCGCGTCGGTCTTGCCCAGTACGGCGGGCGCGTCGGTCCGCCCGTACAGCGTGTCTTTCAGAGCCAGTTCGAGCAGCGGGCGCTTCTCCTCGATCACGACGATCCGGTCGAGTCCGTCCGTGAAGCGCAGCCACTCCGCCCGGCCGATGGGGTGGAGCGCCGAGACCTTCTTGATCCGCAGCGGGGCCGCCGCCAGGGTGTCGTCGTCGAGTCCGAGGTTCGTCAGCGCCCGGCGGAGGTCGTAGTACGTCTTGCCGGGGGCCACGAGGCCGATGCGGGCGTCGGTCCCCTCGACCACGATCGGGTTGAGGTCGTTGATGTCGATGTACTGCTCGGCGAGTTGCCGGCGCCCGCCCAGCATGTCCTTCTCGGCCTCCCGCATCGGCGGGCCCGGATCGTTGGCGCGCAGCACCGGGCGGAAGGGCTTGCCGCCGACGGACACGGCGGGCTCGTGGAAGGTCAGCCGGGCCGGGTCCGTGTCCACGGTTCCCGACCCGTCGGCGATCGCGGTGACCATCTTGAAGCCCACCCAGAGCCCGGCCGCGCGGGACAGGGCGTAGCCGTGGTGGCCGAGGTCCAGGATCTCCTGCACGGTTCCCGGGTAGAGGACCGGCATCCCGAACGCCTGGAAGAGGAAGTTGCTGTCGGACGGGTAGTTGGTGGCGTTGGCGTTGGGGTCGTCGCCGGCCAGGACCAGGACGCCGCCGTGCGGGTGCGCCCCCCGGATGTTGCCGTGCCGCAGGGCGTCCGCGGCCCGGTCCACGCCCGGGGCCTTGCCGTACCAGAGGCCGAAGACGCCGTCGACCGTCGCGTCGGGGAGGGTCGGGACCGTCTGGGCGCCCCACACGGCGGTGGCGGCGAGTTCCTCGTTCAGACCGGGCGCCTGGTGGACGCCGGCCTGTTCGAGCCGGCCCGCGTTGCGCTCCAGCTGACTCTGCAGCCCGCCCACGGGAGACCCGGGGTATCCGGTCGCGAATCCTCCGGTCCGCAGGCCACGCCGGCGATCGAGCTCGGCCTGCTCGACGAGGAGCCGGACGACGGCCTCCATCGCCGTGAGTCTCTCCAGCGGGCGATCGTTGATCGGGTCCTGGTGCTCGGGCGCGGCTACGGCCGTATCCGTGTCGAAGGTCATGACCACCTGTTCAGGCCTTTCCGACGGACTACTCATCGCGTCTCGGCATACGGGTTACAGATTCACCAACCGAGACGGACCGTAAGCCCAGACCTCGCACACCGCAAGCAATCGGGGGCAAATCGTCGGCCCCCATGGAGAACCTGCGGCTCTGCGACGTCGATCCACGGACGCCCTGCCGAACCGCTTGACTCGGCGGAGCACGGACACCATCATGCACCCATTGGTCTATTTTCCAGAACAATGAACCAAACGGGGTTCACGCGACACATGACGAACGGAAACCGATGACACCGCGAACCGGCGAGGACGAACCGACAGCAGAAGGCGATCCCCTGTGGGCGCCACTGGTGGGCGTCACCGGTCGGCGTTACGCGGGAGCCACGCTGTTCCCGCAGTACCCGGCCATGTGGGACGGAGTGTTCGTCGATGTGGGCGTCCAGCTGTACGCGCGGAACATCGCGGCAGCCGGGGGCATGACCGTCTTCCTGCCCCGGGACTCGTCGGCCGAGGCCCTGGTACAACGCCTCGACGCCGTCGTACTGTCCGGTGGAGCCGACATACACCCGCGCTTCTACGGCGGCCGGGTCACCGCGGACACCACACCGCTCGACGCCGAGCAGGACGAGTTCGACATGGCGATCGTGCGGGCGGCGATCGCGCGCGGTATCCCGGTGCTCGGCACCTGCCGGGGCCACGAGGTCCTGAACGTCGCGCTGGGCGGGACCGTGTACGACCACCACCTGCCGGGCCACGAACGGCGCGACCAGGCGGCGGCCCTCCCCGCGCACGAGGTGAACTTCGTCGAGGGCACCACCCTGCACTCCCTCTACGGGAAGCGGGCCCAGGTCAACAGCATGCATCACATGGCGGTCGACGCCGTGGCACCCGGCGTCCGGGTGGCCGGACGCTCCGACGACGGCCTCGTCGAGGCCATCGAGTGCGTCGGCCATGACGTCCTCGGCGTCCAGTGGCACCCCGAGGCCCACGCGGCACCCGACCCCGCCTTCCGGTGGCTCGTGGAGAGGGCCCGCGCCCGGGCATCGGCATCGGCCGCGCACACCCCGGCCTGAGAGATCCTCCCCTGCTTCGAGAACGTCTGACGAAAGGGCCTCCACATGTCCACGTCCGAGCAACTCGTCCTCGCCGGCACCCGCGCGCCGTCCGCCGACGGGAAGACCTTCACCGTCTACGAACCGGCGACCGGAGCGGAGCTCGCGGAGGTGGCGTACGCCTCCACCGTGGACGTCGACCGGGCCGTGGCGGCGGCGGTGACGGCGCAGGAGTCGTGGGCCGACCAGGCGCCCTCCGCCCGTGCGGCCGTGCTCCACCGCTGGGCCGACCTCGTCGAGGCACGCGCGGAGGAACTCGCCGTCCTGCAGACCCGGGAGAACGGTCTGACGATCCGGGAGTCCCGAGGCATGCTCTGGGCCACCTCGGCACTGCTTCGCTACAGCGCCGAGGCGGTCGACAAGATCGTCGGCGAGACCATCCCCAACGACGCCGGCGGGCTGCTGATGACGCAGCGCGAGCCGCTCGGCGTCGTGGCGGCGATCACGGCGTGGAACGGGCCGATCGCCATGGCGGCGCAGAAGGCCGGCCCTGCGCTCGTCACGGGGAACACGGTCGTCCTCAAGCCCTCCGAACTGGCCCCGCTCACCTCGCTGATCTTCGGTGACCTCGCCAGTGAGGCCGGGCTCCCCGAGGGGTGCCTCAGCATCCTCCCCGGCGACGGCTCGGTGGGCCGGGCCCTGGTCGAGAACCGCGATGTGGCGCGCGTGACCTTCACCGGCTCGACCGCGACGGGTCAGGACATCGCGCTGCGCGCCGCGAGCACGTTCAAGCGTCTGACGCTGGAACTCGGCGGCAAGTCCGCGGCCGTCGTCTTCCCCGACGCCGACCTCGACCGGGTGTGCGCGCTCGCGCCGGAGGCGATGTTCGGCCTCGCGGGCCAGGACTGCTGCGCTCGGTCCCGTCTGCTGATCCACGAAAGCGTCTACGACCAGGTCGTCGAGGGGTACGCGCGGACCTCCGCACGTCTGAAGGTGGGCGACCCCCTGGACGAGACCACGGACCTCGGTCCGCTGATCTCGGTCGCCCACCGCGACCGCGTGCACGGATTCGTCGAGGAGAGCGTCGCCGACGGGGCCGTGGCCGTCACCGGCGGCGCCAGGCCCGCCGGACTTCCCGAAGGGGGCGGTTGGTACGTCCCCACCGTGCTCACGGAGGTGCGCCCGGACATGCGGGTCGCCCAGGAGGAGGTGTTCGGCCCGGTCGTCAGCGTGATCCCGTTCGCCACCGAGGATGAGGCGATCCGCCTCGCGAACGACACCCGGTACGGCCTGTCGGGGTCGATCTGGACCGGGAACATCGCACGGGCCATCCGCGTCTCGCGCAAGGTGAGGAGCGGCGTCCTGGCGGTCAACTCGAACACGTCCAACTACCTCCAGGCACCCTTCGGCGGGATCAAGCAGTCGGGCATCGGCCGGGCGAACGGCCTCGCCGGACTTGAGGCCAACACCGAACTCAAGACCTTGTTCATGGACGGCACGTGACCTCGCGTTACGCTGACCAGGTGTCAACCGACGACAGCACGGCTTCCGCGGGTCTGCGACCGGTGGACATCGCTCCGGCCCACAGCGTGGTGGTGCGCTACCTGAGGCGCGCCATCCACCTGTACGAGTTCCCCGCCGGCTCGAGGCTTCCCTCGGAACGAGACCTCGCCACCCGGCTCGGCGTGTCCCGCGCCACCCTCCGCGAGGCCCTGCGGAACCTCGAAGGCGCCGGCTACGTCGAGGTCCGCAGAGGTGCCGCGGGCGGCAACTTCGTCCTCGACCGCACCGGGTCCCTCGACGAGGTACGGCGCTGGTTCACCGACCAGGGAATCGACCTGGAGGCCATCTTCGACTTCCGGGCGACCGTGGAATCGCTGGCCGCACGCCGAGCGGCCACCCGCGCGGACCCGGCCCTCATCACCACACTGCGCGATCTCAACGGCCGCATGAGCCGCACCACCGACACCGGCGAGTTCCGGCAGTGCGACCAGCGCTTCCACATGCACATCGCCGAAGCGGCCCGAGCGGAACTGGTGCGCAACGCCGTCGAAGAGGCACGCGCTGCCCTGTTCCACCCCTACCGGCTCCCGGCCCTGCGGACTTTGCAGGACCGCTGTGTCCCCGAGCACGAGGCCATCATCGACGCCCTCGCCAACCACAAGGACACCGACGCGGCAACGCTCATGAACCAGCACATCCGCGCGACCGCCGACGCCGCCGACATTTTCACGGGGCCGGACGCACCGGAGTCGACATGACCGTGAGGTGGCCTACGAGCGAGTCGTAGGCCACCTCACGGTGCGGGCGTCGTGGATCACCTCATGGTGCGGGCGCCGGTCTTCGCCTTCAGAGCGGCAGACCAGGACGGTCGGTACCGACGATCTGCTTGCCCGAGAAGAAGCCGAGCAGGTCCCTGTCGCCGTGGCCGCCGAAGCCACCGTCCCCGAAGAAGCTCTGCACCGACCCTTCGGACATGTCCAGCACGCTCGAACCATTGATCTTGACCTCGCCCGCCACCAGCCGGGCTCCGAGTGCGACTCCCGCGTCGATGTCGGTCGTCATCACATAGGCGGCCAGTCCCACCTGACCGGCGTTCGCCAGGGCCACCGCCTGCTCCTCGGTGTCGTACGGCTGCACACTGAGCAGCGGCCCGAACATCTCGCCGGCGGCGTCGAGTCCCTCGCCGTAGGCGATGGTCGGACCGAAGAACCAGCCCTTGTCCGGCACGTCGTCGACCCGGAGGAGGCGGGCGCCCGATGCGGCGAACTCTCGTACCTGGCCCTCCAGTTCGGTCCGCCTGGCCTCGAAGGCGACGGGTCCCACCCGGGTCGCGGCATCGAGACTGGAGCCCACCCGCCACCGGCCGACCTCGGCGAACAGAGCGGAGACAAGGTCGGGCAGCAGCGCACGGGCGACCAGCACCCGTCGCGGTGCCTCACACCACTGCCCCGACAGCTTGAGCGAGCCGGAGACGATGACGCTCGCGGCTTCCACCACATCCGCGTCGCCCCTCACCACAACGGGGTTGTTCGATCCCAGCTCCAGTTGGAGCCTGGCGAACCGAGGTGCCGCGACGGCCGCGATGGCCCGCCCGGTCGGTGTCGAGCCGGTCATGGAGATCGCACGGACACGGGGGTCGGACACCACCGCGGTACCGACATCCCCCCCGCCCAGCACCATGTTCACGACACCGGCTGGAACGCCCGCTTCGTGCGCCGCTCGTACGACCGGCTCAGCACTCCACGGTGATGCGGGCGACGGCTTGAGAACCACGGGGGCGCCCGCCGCCAGTGCGTAGGCCAGCTTCTTGACCGCCATCGCGGACGGCGCGTTCCAGGGCACGATCAGCGCCGTCGGACCCCACGGGACATGGCGGACCGTCACCGGCCGCTGATCGGAGGACACCGAGTACACATCGCCCCGCTCCCGCAGCAGCCGCACCGCCTCACGGACGGTTCCGCCGTTCGACGAACCGAAGAGTGTGGTGACGCTGATCGGAACACCGCTGTTCAGGGCGTCGAGACGAGCGATCTCCTGCCCCAGGCCGTCAAGCCGGTCGGCCCAGGCGAGAAGAATCCCGGCGCGCCCCTCTGGTCCCAGAGCCAGCCAGTCCCCGTCGCTGTGCGCCCGCGCGGCGGCGGCGACGGCGCGCTCGACCTGGTCGGGCGAGCTGGCCAGGTTCGGGGCCAGGACCTCTCCGGTGTTGGGGTCGAACAGGTCGCCCGCGGGAACGGGGGATTCCTCGGATGCGCCGTCGACCCAGGTGAGGAGTTCAGGAAATTCCATGGCTCAGATCCGATCGAGACAGCGCTCTGGATTACGGTCGGCGACCGTCGGCTGGGAGACATCTCCGAGGAGTTCCGGACGGGGAACCACGCGAGCTTCGATCCGCTC
The DNA here is from genome assembly GCF_040655955.1 of Streptomyces sp. NPDC050263. Lineage (NCBI taxonomy): Bacteria > Bacillati > Actinomycetota > Actinomycetes > Kitasatosporales > Streptomycetaceae > Streptomyces > Streptomyces sp. NPDC050263. The sequence goes on from NZ_JBFAKW010000029.1 coordinate 74,459, forward strand.
GTCGGACAGGCGGTGGCTGTCCCGTGCGGCAGCGACCAGCCAGTCGAATGCCGGGTCGCCGCCGAACACCTCGGGATGCCACTGGACTCCGAGGAACCGGCCCTGTGCCGCCTCGATCGCCTCCACGACGCCGTCATCGGCCCGTCCGGTGACGGTGACCCCCTCGCCCGGCCTGGCCACGGCTTGATGGTGGAAGGAGTTCACCGTCGTCTTTGCCCCGTAGAGAGTGTGAGCGACGGTCCCGGGCTCGAACGAGACACGGTGCACCCGGTCGGTCCGGTAGTAGCTGGCAAGTCCGTGGGACTCGCCTTCGCCCGCCGGCAGGTCGGCCACGAGCGAGCCGCCGAGGACGACGTTGATCAGCTGACTGCCACGGCAGATACCGAGTACAGGGACGCCGTGCTTGAGGGCTTCGTGTATCAGCCCGGATTCGAAGGTGTCCCGCGTCCGGTCTATGCGCGACGTCTTCGCTCCGGCGACCTCGCCGTAGAGCCGCGGATCGACGTCCTCGCCACCGGAGATCAGGATGCCGTCCAGGCTCTTGACCAATCGGCTCGGCGGCACGTCCATCGGCAGGTGTACCGGCACGCCGCCGGCGGTCAGCACGGACCGGGCGTAGTCGCTCACGTAGATGTCGAGGGCGGTGTCGAAGAAGGGCTCGGGAAAACCGAGCATGTGTCCCGCACCGCGACGGCCGGTCAGGCCGATGAGGGGGGCTGAATCGAAATTCGCCATCAGGCGTGCACCTCTGCGGGGTTGTGGGCACTCGCCCGTGGAACGCGGAATGTGTCAAGGAGTTCGGCTCGGCGTAGCAGGTCAGGAGGCCGACCTGGTCACCGCGTCGGCACCGAGGTCGGTGATCGAGCCCCGGCCCAGCAGTGTGAGCGTCGAGATCATCTCTTCCCGCAGGAGCCACAGCGCGTGTTCGACTCCCGCCTGTCCGCCGGCGGCAAGGGCCGCCGCGACAGGACGTCCGAGGAATACGGCCCTGGCCCCGAGGGCCACAGCCTTGACGATGTCGTTTCCCTGTCGTATCCCGCTGTCCAGGAGGATCTCGGCCTGTCCGCCCACCGCGGCCACCACCTCGGGAAGCTGCGCCAGAGCGGCGGGCACGCTGTCCAGCTGGCGCCCACCGTGGTTGGACACGACGAGCGCCGACGCGCCCGCACCCACCGCGAGCTGTGCGTCCTCACCGTTCAGAATGCCCTTGGCCATCCACGGCAGGGACGTGTGCGACATCTCCGCCGCGAGTTCGTCCCAACTCCAGACCGGTGCGGTCCTTGAGAAGAGTTGCCCGAACACCTCGCCGAGTTCACGAGGGCCCCACCACGCCGGATAGTTGCCGCCGAAGACTTCCCGCTGCACGTCGAACTTGTTGCGCAGGTTCCGTTCGCGCCAGCCGGCTGTCGGGCAGTCGACCGTCACACAGATCGCCGAGTATCCGGCTTCCTCGATCCGCTTGAGCATGCGCCGAAAACCGGCGGGATCCCCCATCGGGTGGAGCTGGCAGATACGCGCCGCGGCAGGCGCGGCGCTTGCCACGTCCTCCATGGAGAACGTGCCCGCCTCGGGGACGACGCTGATGACGCCATGGGCGGCGTTCGCTCGCGCGACCGCCTTGTGTCCTTCGGGAGCGAACATGCCGTCGGCGCCGAACGGCGCTGTCAGGACGGGCAGGGCGAGCGGTATCCCCAGCACGGTGGTGGACGTCTCCGGCGACGGCAGACCGCTCATGACCCTCGGGCGGAACTGCCAACGGGTGAACTCGGCTCGGTTCGCACGCAGCGTGATCTCGCTGCCCGCGCCCCCCTCAAGGTAGTCCCAGGCTCCGGGCTCGAGGTTCTCCTTGGCTTTGGAGAACGCTTCCTCAATGGTCGCGAACGGGGGCTCGACGACCGAAGAGGTGGTCGGCGAACTCGACTCAGTGGTCACGTCCTGCTCCATTCGGTGATCGTGGTGAAGCGACGTTGTGGGCGCGTCGGCCGGCGATTCGCGACGGCGGCCCGGCAAGGGCGGGCCAGCTCAGCCACACAGATGAGAAGATCTTCTCTGTTAAGTCAACATACCGGCGCCTCGGCGTGACCGTCAAGGAGACATGAGTCAAAGTTCTCATGTCGCCGGACTCGGCGATCTTCGTCAGACGATCTCGAAGTAGCGCTGAATCTCCCAGCGCGGGATGTGCGCCGCCGCGAGAGCGGCGTACGCCTGGACCTCGTGCTCCCGGCTCTGCGCGTAGAGCTCGACCACGTCGTCCCCGAGCCACTCGCGAGCCAGTTCGGACTTCCGCAGCAGGGCCGCCGCCGTGGCGAGATCCTGCGGCAGCTCCCGGCCCGGCACCGGAGCGCCCGGTTCGATCAGCTCTTCGGACGCGAGGATGCCGTCGACCCCGCCCGCGAGGCACGCGGCGATCGCAAGGTAGGGATGGAAGTCACTGCCTCCACGCCTGTTCTCGAAACGGGCCGAGTCCTCCGAGAGGGTGATCGCACGGAGGGCGGTCGTCCGGTTGTCCCAGCCCCAGTCGAGGGCGACGGGTGCGAAGAAGCCGGGAACGTAACGCCGGTAGGAGTTCGGCCAGGGCGCGAAGAACGCCGTGCACTCGTGCGAGACGCGGAGCGCGCCGGCCGCGTAGTGACGCCCCTCCTCGCTGAGCGTGTCGGACTTACCGCCCCAGAACACGTTCTTCCCGTCTTTCCACAGGCTCTGGTGCAGGTGGCCGGAGGTTCCCTGCTCGGCCAGGTTCACCTTGGCCATGAAGGAGACGAAGAAGCCGTGGCGCTGCGCGACCTGCCGGAGCAGCACCTTGAAGCGCGTGGCCATGTCAGCCGCCTGGAGTGCCGGGGCCGGAGCCAGCGCCGCCTCGATGTGGTGGGTGCCGACCTCGGTCATCATCATCTCGATCGGAATGCCGTACGCGCGCGCCGAGTCGTCCAGGTCTGTCGCGAACTCGCCGAAGTCGGCCCATCGCGTCAGGCTGTAGCACTGGTTGCTCCGCGAGATACGCGTCATGCCGGGCACGTCACCGGCTCGTCGGGCCCGGTCGGAGTCAGGGTCGTCCCGGAAGACGGTGAACTCGAACTCCACGCCGAAGACACCCTCGTACCCGTGCGACGCCGCCCGGTCGACGACGTTGCGAAGAACGCTGCGCGGGTGCATCGGATGCCGTTCGCGGCCCTTGGTCTCACCGTCGGCCAGCACGGCGACCACGCCCGGCTCGCCGGGCATCGCGCGCGCCGTCGACCAGTCGGGGGCCAGCAGCATGTCGCCGTTTCCGGCCTCCTCCGCGCTGAGGGCGGTGTCGAAGAGATCGTCGTCCACGGTCGCGGCCAGGTACACCTCGGTGATGGGAATGCCCTTCCCCGATCGCACCTTGTCGGCGGACAGGTACTTGCCGCGCAGACCGCCGTTGAGGTCGGGAGTCTCGACTCGTACGCGGGTCACGTCGCCGAAGCGCTCAAGTTCCGACGGGGACATCGACGCCGGACGGGACTGGTCACTCATGATTGGCTCCCACTGTCACTCTTGGCTGACAACTCAGCTGCCCTTGCGGCACAAGCACATGCGGTTTGGATCGACCACCGGAAGCCGGGGCCGCAGGGCCTCGGGATGTCATTGCACCCGGACGGCCGGGAACGGGATGCCGCGAGCGACGGCCACCGGGGGCCGATCGGCTCGCACTCGTCCTGCGTGAGTCCGGAGGGAGCCGGCCTGGACTCCTCCCCGTTCTCACCGCGATCCGCGGATACGGGGAACGCCCGGGCAACGGCGCCCGGCGCCTCCCGCGGGAGGCGCGCGCGAAGCGTTGCGCGAAACCTGGGCCACGCGCTTGCGCCCGCGTCCTGATCGGACCCGTCTCGGTTCACTCGCAGCAGCAGCCGACAGGTAAGACCGCTTGCCGTACGGGTTGGGCCATTGGTCTGCACCGTAGAGCATTGAATCGGTCGGGACAATAGGCTTCGGCATGCGGGTTCGGTACTCGAAGAGGATGGCATGGAGCACCTTGACTCCGTCCTTGGATTTTGCACCCAGGACATGGGAAATGCCGCAAGTTGCTTGACAGTCCGCCCCCTCCACCGCCACGGTATGGCTCGCATAAAGGAACGCCTCTTCGCATACCGAGACGAAGGATGCTCGACGGCAAGGCTCGGGGCAGCAACAACCACGTGTGCCCTCATCCCCGGATGACCTCCACCCGACGGGCCCCCGGTTCCGCCGACCCCCTGCCGAAGGTGACGTCTCGGAAGCCGGCTCCGACAACCCAGGAGATCCAATGAGCCAATCGTTGGGAAAGCCCACGTCAGCGCCCCCCGGAGCAAGCACCGACCGCAAACTCTCAGGCTCCATCGGTCTCGGCACGCTGACGTTCATGGTGCTCGCGATGGCCGCGCCCCTGACGGTCGCGGCCCTGAGTACGCCGATCGGCATTCTGGTCGGCAACGGCCCCGGGTACCCCGCCGCCTACATGGCCGCGACGGTGATCCTCGCCCTGTTCGCGGTGGGATTCGTGGCCATGACTCCACACGTCGGCGAGGCCGGTGCTTTCTATACCTACGTCACGCGAGGTCTGGGACGCAGGCTCGGGGTCGGGACGGGATTCCTCGCCCTGGTCACCTACACCGCCAACATGTTCGGCATCCTCGGCTTCATCGGTCAGGCGATCAGCAACCTGTTGGTGCAGTACGGCCTCCCCGCCGGAAAATGGTGGGTGTGGGCGGCGGCGGTGATCGCGCTCGTCGGCTTCCTCGGCTACCGGCGGATCGACCTGTCCGGCAAGGTTCTCGGGTTGTTGCTCATCGCCGAGGTGGTCGTCGTTGTCGTCGTCGATGCCGCCGTCCTCGTCAAGAACGGCCCGGAGGGCTACTCGTCCGGGATCGTGCACCTTTCGGCGATGACCTCGGGCTCGCCGGCGCTCGCGCTCATGTTCGCCATCGGAGCGTTCGTCGGTTTCGAGAGCACCGCCATCTACCGCGACGAAGTCCGTGACCCCCAGCGGACCATCCCGCGGGCGACGTATCTGGCACTGGCCCTGATCGGCGGCTTCTACACCGTCACGGCCTGGCTGATGGTCACCGCGTGGGGTGACCAGGGGGTCGTGGGCCGGGCGGCGAAGGACCCCAGCACGATGTTCATCGACACGACGCAGAACTTCGCGGGCAAGGTGACCGCGGATGTGGTGAGCGTCCTGATCGTGACCAGCGCGCTCGCCTGCGTCCTCAGTCTGCACAACGTGCTGGCACGCTACTACTTCAACCTAGGTACCACCGAGGTGCTGCCCGCGAGACTGGCACAGGCACACCCTCGTCACGGGTCGCCCGGGGTCGCCTCGAACATGCAGACCGTCATCAGCGCCGTGTTCATCGCGATCTGCGTCGTGGCGGGACTCGACCCCGTCGTGCAGGTGGCCACGTGGTTCGGTGGAATCATGGCGGTCGGGATCGTCCTCCTCATGCTGCTCACCTGTTGCGCGGTGCTCGCCTTCTTCCGACGCAACCCCGTCGACCCACGGCCGTGGAACAGCCTCATCGCTCCCGGCCTCGGCGCGCTCGGTCTGGCCGTGGTCCTGGCGATCATGATCCGCAACCTGCCTGTCCTCATGGGCGGCTCCGACGGTCTCGGTGTCGTCGCGGGTGCCGCGCTGGTCCTGGCCGTGTTCGCCGGCGCCGCGCTGGCACACCTGCGGCCTCGTGCCGCGTTGGCAGCCACCGATCAGAGCACGGAGAGTCCGGCGTAGTCCGAGCCGGGCCACCCGGCCCTACGGCCCAACGCGGCAGTGGGGGTTTCCCCCCTCTCGTGGTACGGCAGTCGGTCGGCGGGCCAGCGCGCCCGTGACCTGGTGCGGATGCCCGGCTCATGGCCGCTGGTCCGAGGGCGGTGATAGCGTTGCTGCCGTGTCGACGCCAGGTTCCGCGACTCGCGCCGATTCGGCGCGCACGCACCAACGCTTGCTCGATGCCGCGGGCGAACTGCTCGCCAAGCAGGGACCCACGTTCACGCTGCCCGATCTGGCCCGTCAGGCCGGGGTCTCGACCGCGACGGTCTATCGCCACTTCAGCGACGTCCACGATGTGTTCAGCACCTACTACAGAGCGCTGTTCGCCGACCTTCTCGAACGAATCAGCGCGACTGCCGGCGAAGGCGACCCGCTCACCGCGTTCCACTCCATCTGCGATCAGTGGGTTCGGGGTGCGATGAGTTGGGGTCGTTCGGCCACTCACATCCGCAGCGCGCGCGGATATCTCGCGCGCCTACGGGACGACAGCGAAGACCACCTCACACAGCGCTTCAACGCGGTCCTCACGGGCGCCATCGAGGCGTTGGTCGCCGACCCCGAACTCGGGAAGCTCCCGAGCCGGATCGACATCGACTACGCCGTCCTGTTGTGGATCACGATGTTCGACGAGCGGGTCGTGGTCGACCTCACCGAGGTGCTTGGCTGGTCGGCGGAACGCGCGTCGGCCGAACTCGCCGAATCACTGCTCGGAGCGTGGCGACAGGACCGCACGACCGTGTGACACCGGGCAATGGACACATCAGTTGCCCCCAGCCGCGTCGTCGGGCTTCGGGGCCAGGGCCACAGCCCCGTGTCGGAACGACGCCCCCACATGGCCCTCGGGAAGGGTCGCCCGGCCCGCGCCGAACAGGTGCTCGCGCAGGGTGGAGCCCTCGTACGCGGTCTTCGCGAGACCTCGTTCCCGCAGGACGGGCATGATCCGGTCGACGAAGTCGTCATAGGTGCCGGGTGTGGTGAAGGGCTCGATGAGGAAGCCGTCGACGCCCGTGCGGTCCACGAACTCCTCGACCTCGTCGGCGATCTGCTCGGGAGTGCCGACGAACCCCAGCCCGGTCGTCCCGTGGACCCTCAGATGCTCCAGCATCTCGCCGATCGTCTGCGGCTGCCGCTCGACGCTCTTGCCGCTCTCGTACTTCTCGACCAGCGACTTGGAACTGTCCTCCGTCGTCTGCCGGCTGCCGGGGATGGGCTTGTCCATGTCAGCGTCGGACAGTTCCATGCCCGTGTGGTAAGACCACTCCAGCTTGGCCGACTCCAGCGTCGAGTAGCCGGCCATCTCCGTACGCCGTCGTACGGCTTCCTCCGTGGTGTCGCCGGTGATGAACAGCGCGCCGCAGACGAACTTGATCGCGTCGGCGTCGCGCCCGAACTCCTCCTGCGCCAGGGTACGGATGGCCGCGATGTCGGCGATCGCCTTCTCCGGGTGGCTTCCCGGGATGAAGACGGCTTCGGCGTACTTGGCCGCGAACCGGCGGCCGGCGCTCGACGTGCCCGCCTGGAAGAGCAGCGGCGTGCGCTGCGGGGACGGCGGGACGGGAAGCGCGCCCTCGCAACTGAAGTAGGGGCCTTCGTGCTTGATCTCGTGGACCTTGGCGGGATCGGCGTAGATCCGGTTGACCTTGTCGTAGATGACGGCGTCGTCCTCCCAGGAGCCCTCCCACAGCTTGAGGGTCAGCTCCAGGAAGTCGTCCGCGATCGCATAGCGTTCGGCGTGCGGCCGTATGGCGGTGCCGAACAGGCGCGTGGTGGACTCCTGGTTGGCGCCCGTCACGATGTTCCATCCGATGCGCCCTCCGCTCAGGGAGTCGAGCGTCGAGAGCCGGCGGGCGATGTGGGCGGGCGGCTCCGTCATGGTGGACATCGTCGCCACCAGTCCGAGCCGGGAGGTCGCGGCGGCGATGGCGGACAGGGCGACCAGCGGGTCGCCCATGGGGAAGGCGACGGCGTCCTCGACCGCGCGCGCCGCCATCGTGCCGTTCTTCAGCGGATAGGCGAACTGGTCGGCCAGGAACAGGAAGTCGATGCCTCCCTCCTCCAGTTTGCGGCCCAGCTTCGTCCAGTAGTCCAGCGTGAGGAACTCCCCCGACGTGTTGTCCGGGTGCGCCCAGATGCCGGTGACCAGACCCGCCATGCTCAGACCCTGGATGACTCCGAAATTGAGTGGCTTTCGCTCAGTGCTCATGCCGACTACCTCCGACTACCGCTCGACTGTGGCTGTTTACAGGGAAGATTCGTCCGCGCTGCCGAGGAATCGGCCGTCTCGGGGGACGCCGGTCACCTCGCCCGTGATGGTGAGCGTGGTGCGCGCGCGAATGTCGGAGCAGCTCGCGCCGATCATGATGTCGACCTCTCCGGGTTCCACGACGAGCAGACCGTGCGGGTCGATGAGCGCGAGCGCGTTGACCGGGGCGGTCAGACGGACGTGCCTGGTGGCGCCGGCGGGGATGCCCACCCGGATGAACGCCAGGAGCTGCCGCACCGGGCGGGCGGACGGTCGAGGCGATCACGTCGCGGGCGTAGAGCTGGACCACCTCGTCCGCGTCCCGGTCGCCGCTGTTGGTGATGTCCACGCTCACCTCGATGTCACCGCCGGCCGTGACCTCGCGGGCGGCGGGTCGCGCGTCGCCGTAGATGAAGTGCGTGTAGGTCAGTCCGTGCCCGAAGGGGAACAGGGGCCGGGCCGGGCCGTCGACGCAGGTGACTTCGGCACCGCCGGGGGTGTCGTAACCGCTGCCCGCGCGGCTCCCGTGGAAGACCGGGAGCTGGCCGATGGAGGCAGGGAAGGAGACGGGCAGGCGTCCGGCCGGTGCGGTGCGTCCGAGGAGGGCGTCCGCCAGGACCGGGCCGGCGGCGGGGCCGAGCAGCGGCGCCCACAGGACGGCGTTCGCGTCGCCGGTCACCCGGTCCAGCAGGAGCGGGCGACCGCTGATCACGATGACCACGGTCGGGGTGCCCGTCGCGGCGACGACCTCGACCAGGGCTTCCTGGTCGCCGGGCAGGCGCAGATCCTGCCGGTCGACCTGCTCGCCGGCCGTCACGTCACCGACCCAGCCGGTGCGCTCGCCTACGACGACGACGGCCGCGTCCGCCCCGGTGGCTGCGTCGGTGGCGCGGGCCAGGTCGTCGGGGGTGGTGGCCTCCGGGCCGCCGAAGGGGGCGCGGACCAGCAGGGCCGGATCCTCCAGCAGCTCTTCCAGGGCATCGCTCACGCTGACCGCGTGCGTCAGTCGGCTGAGCAGATCCTCGACGGACCGGGGCATGGGAAGCTCCTCAACGATTGTCGGACGAGCGGCATATCTCCCGATGCGAGACTTGGCGCTTTCGTTCATCAGTCGAGCGTTACGACATAAAACACCACCCAGGCCGACATGGCGAGAGCCTTGCGTTTCCAGCTTGTAAGGGATGGGGTGCGGATACGTGACAGGGTACGTCTGTACGTGCAATCGTACCGATATGCGAATGTCACCGTACCCGCCCTCCCGACGACCGGGACAGGAGCAGGACGGGACCGGGACTAGGGGGCTTCTGATGGATCTCCGTGGGAGAAGGAGCGGCGTTCGGTGCGTGCTCTCGGTGTGCCGGGCGAGAGTCCTCGTAGCGGAGCTACT